>JAFAGL010000102.1 GCA_023422735.1 Pseudomonadota bacterium | reverse complement strand
CGATAGGCGGTGATGCGGCCGTAATCCGGGATGAAATTCTGTTCCGGATCTTCCGTGGTGATGCGGCATTGCAGGGCGTGGCCGTTGAGACGGATATCGGCTTGCGCCGGAACACCGCTTTCCGGTGTGCCAATCGCGGCACCTTCCAGAATGTGGATCTGCGCCTTGACGATATCGATGCCGGTGACCTGCTCGGTCACCGTATGCTCGACCTGGATGCGCGGATTGACCTCGATGAAATAGAACTTGCCGGTGTCGGCATCCATCAGGAACTCGACCGTGCCGGCGCCGACATAATCGGTGGCATCGGCGATCTTCAGCGCATAGCCGCAAAGCTCTGCGCGCTGCGCGTCGTCGAGATAGGGCGCGGGGGCGCGCTCCACGACCTTTTGGTTGCGGCGCTGGATGGAGCAATCGCGCTCGAACAGATGCACAGTGTTGCCGTGGGTGTCGCCGAGCACCTGCACCTCGACATGGCGCGCGCGCTCGACCAGCTTTTCGAGATAGACTTCATCCTTGCCGAAGGCCGCTTTGGCTTCGCGCTTGGCTTCCGTCACTTCGCGGGCGAGATCAGCCTCCGAACGAATCGCGCGCATACCGCGCCCACCACCGCCCCAGGAGGCCTTCAGCATGACCGGATAGCCGATCTCGGCGGCGAGTTTCTTCACCGCTTCCATATCTTCCGGCAGGGGATCGGTTGCAGGCACGACCGGCACGCCGACTTCGATCGCCAGATTGCGCGCCGCGACCTTGTTGCCAAGTCGGCGCATGGTTTCAGGCTTCGGGCCGATGAAGATGATGCCATTGTCTTCGCAGGCATCGGCAAATTCCGGGCTTTCCGACAACAGCCCGTAGCCTGGATGGATCGCATCGGCGCCGGAAAGCTTGGCGACCCGGATCACCTCGTCGATCGACAGATAGCTTTCGATCGGACCGAGATCCTTGGTCAGATGCGGTCCACGCCCGATCGGATAGCTTTCATCGGCCTTGAAGCGGTGCAGCGAGTATTTGTCTTCTTCGGCCCAGATTGCGACGGTGGCTATTCCCAGTTCGCTCGCCGCACGGAATACACGAATTGCAATTTCGGAACGATTGGCGACGAGGATTTTCTTGATCGGCAAAGCTCTTCTCCCTGCCGCTAACGAGCGGCGGGGCCAAGTTTGCGTAAATCGTGATGCAGCGCAACATGTGCTGTGCAGCAAACGCAAAAATCCTTGCACGGCATTCTCACAAACGAAAATGCCCGGTGCTAAGCACCGGGCATTTCGAAGCGTTTAGAGGCTGGAGAGCTTAGAGCTGCTCGTAGTTGTACTTGCCGTCGGCGTCCTTCTTCCACTGATACATAACGTAGTCAGCGTCGGTGCGGTCGCCCTTGTCGTCGAAGGACAGTTCGCCGAGAACGGTCTTGAACGGACCATTTTCGTGGATGGCCTTGGCGACGGCTTCCGGATCGTTCGAGCCGGCGGCAGCAGCGGCCTGCGCGATGATCTGGGCTGAAGCGTAGGCGTAGAGCGTGTAGGCTTCAGGCTCGAAGCCGGCTGCGCGGAACTTCTCGACCACTTCCTTTGCAGCCGGATTCTTGCGCGGATCCGGACCGAACGTGTTGTAGGTGCCGACCACGGCGTCACCAGCGATCGAAGCGAGCTCATTGGACACGATGCCGTCGCCGGAGAACAGCGGCGCTTTCAGGCCCTGGTCAGCCGTCTGGCGGATCAGAAGGCCGGCTTCGGTGTGGAGGCCACCCCAATAGATCAGCGAAACGCCAGCCTGCTTCATCTTGGCGATCAGCGCCGAGAAGTCCTTGTCGCCGGTGTTCACGCCTTCATACATGACTTCCGTCACGCCGGCCTCATTGAGCGCCTTCTTGGTTTCGTCGGCAAGACCCTGGCCATAAGGCGTCTTGTCGTGAATCACGGCAACTTTGGCGTCCTTCATGTTTTCGGCAATGTATTTGCCGGCAACGATGCCCTGCTGATCGTCACGGCCGCAAACGCGGAACGTGTTCCACAGGCCGCGCTCGGTGAAGACCGGGTTGGTGGAAGCAGGCGTGATCTCGAGGATACCGTTTTCGGCGTAGACTTCGGAAGCGGGGATCGAAACGCCCGAGTTGAAGTGGCCGATAACGAACTTGACGCCGTCAGCGGCAAACTTGTTGGCAACCGAAACGCCCTGCGTCGGATCCGCCGCATCGTCGCCCACAGCGATCGTGATCTTCTCGCCGTTGATGCCGCCGGCCGCGTTGATGTCGGCGATCGCCTGTTCGGCGCCCTTCTGCAACTGCGCGCCGAAAGCAGCGTTTGCGCCGGTGATCGGACCGCCGACACCCAGCAGAACATCAGCAAAGGCGCTGCCGCTGAAGGCGACAAGCGCGCTCAAGGCAACTGCTGACAACAGAGATTTCTTCATGATTGCACTCCCATTCGTAAAGCAGGCCTGGATGAAACTTCCGTGCGATGCCCACCCCTCGCAGAAAGTAAAGTTGCCCATTTTCAGGCAGTTGTCACGCCGATTCACTGCGTCTCGGCGGGAATGGTGAAGATCAGGCCCTCGCTTTCCAAGATAGCGGAGACACTTTCTGATAAAGCCATCCGTATTGCCGGACCATCTGGTTGGTGCGGGTGTAGCGATAACCCACAAAACCCATGATCATCAGGATGGCGGTATCGACAATGTAGAACTGCGGCGAAAACATCGTTCCGTCGAACAAGGCGTGATGAATGAAGCGCACCGCGACCCCTAAGAGCAGAAGATACAAAAACAGCACGGATTGGGGCCGCCATGTCTTGGCGCAGGCTCGCCCTGTCATCCAGGCAGCCCAGCCGCCCAGAATGAACGTGATGAAGAAAAACTGCCAGATACTGACTTCTTCGTAGAGAATACCGCTCATGCCGGTTTGCCTCGCATCAATGCCGTCCGCCTTCGAGATAGGCCGCGCGAACTTCGGGATTGGCCAGGAGGTCGCGGCCGCTGCCTGACATGGTGACGGCGCCGTTCACCATCACATAACCGCGATGGGCGAGTTTCAGGGCGCCGAACGCATTTTGTTCGACGAGAAAGACCGTCAGGCCTTCCGTCCTGTTCAACTCGCAGATGGCGTCGAAGATCTGCTTGACGATCAAGGGCGCCAGGCCGAGCGACGGCTCGTCGAGCAAAAGCAGCTTGGGACGTGCCATCAAAGCGCGGCCGATCGAAAGCATCTGCTGTTCGCCGCCCGACAGCGTTCCGCCGCGCTGGTCGATACGCTCCTTCAAGCGCGGAAACAGCGTGAAGACCTTTTCCACGTCCTGGTCGAAATACTTCATATTGTCGAGGCTGGCGCCCATCTGCAGGTTTTCCCGCACGCTCATGCGCGGGAAGATGCGACGGCCTTCCGGCGATTGCGCGATGCGCAGCCGTGCGATCTCATGCGTTGGCATTGCCGTGATGTCGGTGCCGTCGAAGACGATCCGGCCGGCTTTCGCATGCGGCGCGCCACAGATCGTCATCATCAGTGTCGACTTGCCGGCACCGTTGGCCCCGATGAGCGCGACGATCTCGCCCTGATTGACCGAAACGTCGACGCCGTTAAGGGCACGGATATTGCCGTAGTAAGTCTCAACCGCGTCGACGCTGAGAATGGCCGTCGGCTCAGTCATTTGGTACGGCCTTTCGGTTTGGTGAGCGTTTTGACGGCCGGTTCCGCTTCGCTTTTCGAGCTGGCGCGTTTGACGCGCGGCTTGGCGACAACGGCCGTTTTGTCTGCTGCGACGGTTTTGGCCTTCGGCGTGCGCGGCTTGTGTTTGGACGCGGTCGTCGCAGTCTCGACCCGATCGGCCTTGGAAGCTGCCGCCGAAGCAGGCACGAGGGTTTCGCTGCCAGCTTCTTCAACCGTTTCGGAAACCGGCCCCGCGAACATCGAAGCGGAGTCTTCGGGACCCTGCTCGGCTGGCGGCGCGGTTTCGAGTTCCTCGATCACGCCTTCGTCGCCGACTTCCACGAGGACGTCCTCGACTTCCTCGTCATCGACGCCGAGATAGGCCGCAATCACCTTCGGGTCGCTGCGAACGGACGCCGGATCGCCATCGGAAATCTTGCGTCCATATTCGAGAACGACGACGTGATCGGAAATCTCCATCACCACGGCCATGTCGTGTTCGATCAAAAGGATCGAGGTGCCGGTATCTGCCCGGATGCCAAGCAGAAGTTCGTTCAAGGCATGCGACTCGCGCGGATTGAGGCCGGCGGCGGGCTCATCGAGGCACAGCAGCTCGGGACCGGTGCACATGGCACGCGCAATCTCGAGGCGGCGTTGTGCGCCATAGGACAGGTCACCGGCCGGATCATCGGCGCGATCCATGAGATCGGCCTTTTCCAGCCAGTAAACAGCCTTTTCGATCGAAGCGCGGCTGGCATCCTTGTAGCCACCCAGGCCGAGCAAGCCGAGAACGGTGAAGCCGGAGGCCCGCATCAGGGCGTTGTGCTGCGCCACCAGCAGGTTTTCCAGCACGGTCATGCCGGAAAACAGGCGGATGTTCTGGAAGGTACGAGCGACCTTCGCCTTGGCCGTGATCTGGAAGTCCGGCATCCGCTCCAGAAGGAACGTCTCGCCGGATTCGCGGGTCATCGTGATCATGCCTTCGGTCGGCTTGTAGAAGCCGGTGATGCAGTTGAACACGGTGGTCTTGCCGGCGCCGTTCGGGCCGATCAGGGCGGTGATTTGGCCGCGTGGAGCGGTGAAGGACAGGTCGCCGATGGCAACCAGGCCGCCGAACTTCATGGAGAGATGCTCGACCTGGAGAATCGGAGTTTGCAGGTTTGTGCCAGCCATCAGCCGTGGCCTTCCTTCGTGAACGTGCTGGACACGGCGCGCGCTTCCCTTAGATAGGCGGTGGGCTCTCGGCTGCCGACAAATCCGCGCGGCTTCCAGACCATGACAACAACCATGGCGATGCCGAACAGGAGCATGCGGTAGAGTTCAGGCGTGAAGTTCTGGCCGAACACCAGCTTAAGGAATTGCATTTCGCGCAGGATTTCCATGCCGCCGATCATCACCAGCGCGGCGATGGCGATGCCCGACAGCGAGCCCATGCCACCGAGAACCACGATGGCCAGGATGATGGCGGACTGCAGGAACACGAAGCTTTCCGGGTTGATGAAGCCCTGGCG
>JAFAGL010000238.1 GCA_023422735.1 Pseudomonadota bacterium | reverse complement strand
GTGTGGCATTCGCCTTCAGAGACAATCTGGAAGCCTTGCGCAGCGCGGGAACGGAATTGACGCGAGTGACGGCGATCGGCGGGGGATCGCGATCTCATTACTGGTTGAAAGCGATCGCGACGGCCCTTGGAATTCCGGTCGAAATTCCCGCAGACGGAGACTTTGGCGCAGCCTTTGGCGCGGCTCGGCTTGGGTTGATCGCAGCAACGGGAGCTGATCCGGTTTCGATCTGCACGCCGCCCGTAACGGATCAGACGATCGAGCCTGACGCAGTTCTCAGCGATGTATTCGAGGGGGCGTATCAGCGTTATCGTGGGCTTTATCCTGCGATTAGAAATGTTTGAAGTAAAACGCCGTCATTCTGGGAGGAGTTTCATGACGACTGGCTTTTTTGGTGATTTATCTTCGATTCGTTTTGAGGGTGAAGAAAGTAATAATCCGCTAGCCTACCGATTTTATGACAATAACGAGGTTGTTGCGGGTAAGCGGATGGAAGATCATCTGCGGTTCGCTGTTGCTTATTGGCATTCTTTTGCTTGGCCAGGGGGGGATCCGTTCGGTGGACAGACTTTCGAGCGGCCGTGGTTTACTGATGATATGGACGGCGCAAGGCTGAAAGCCGACATTGCGTTCGAGATGTTTTCGACACTTGGCGTCCCATTTTACTGCTTTCACGACGCGGATGTGCGGCCTGAGGGCGCGAATTTTGCTGAAAGCGCCAAACGGCTCGACACGATTGTCGAGATTTTTGCAAGGAAGCAGGAAGAGACCGGCGTAAAGCTTCTTTGGGGAACCGCGAACCTTTTTTCGCATCGACGCTACATGGCAGGCGCGGCCACGAATCCTGATCCGGATGTCTTTGCCTATGCCGCTGCAACGGTGAAGCATTGCATCGACGTGACGAAAAAGCTCGGTGGCGCGAACTATGTCTTGTGGGGCGGCCGCGAAGGTTATGAGACCCTTCTCAATACCGATCTGAAACGGGAACGCCAGCAGGCGGGGCGGTTCCTTTCGATGGCTGTGGACTATGCGAAGAAGATCGGCTTCGACGGGACGATCCTGATCGAGCCGAAGCCGCAGGAACCAACCAAGCATCAATACGACTATGATGTCGCGACGGTGTACGGCTTCCTGAAGGAGTTCGGCCTGGAGAAGGAGGTCAAGGTCAATATCGAACAGGGCCACGCAATTCTCGCCGGGCACTCTTTCGAGCATGAGCTTGCGCTTGCTTCCGCACTCGGCATTTTCGGATCCATCGATATGAACCGGAACGACTATCAGTCTGGCTGGGACACGGATCAGTTCCCGAACAATGTGCCGGAAATGGCCCTTGCCTATTACGAAGTTCTGAAGACTGGCGGTTTCACGACGGGTGGCACGAATTTTGATGCCAAGCTGCGTCGCCAGTCACTCGATGCGGAGGACCTTCTCGTAGCGCATATTGGCGGCATGGATGCCTGCGCGCGGGGCCTCAAGGCTGCCGTGAAGATGGTTGAGGACGGTGTCATTACCGACTTCGTCAAGCAGCGTTATTCGGGGTGGGATGATGATGAAGGGCAGGCGATCCTTGCAGGCGAGCGCTCGCTCGAAGATCTCGCTGCGCGGGTTAGCGCGGAGGATCTCCAGCCACGGCCGCGTTCGGGCAAGCAGGAATGGCTGGAAAATGTCGTAAACCGGTATGTCTGATCATTAAAAGCCAGACTGAATCGAAAACGCCGCTCCTTTCGGGCGGCGTTTTTCGTTGAGATGGATGTGGCTTCCGATCAGCGCCAACCCATGCCAGGAGCGACATGCTTCAGGATGGCTTCAATCACATGGGCGTTGTACGCGACACCGAGCTGGTTTGGCACCGTCAGCAATAAAGTGTCTGCCTCGGCGATCGCTTCATCTGCCTTGAGCTGCTCGATCAATGCATCGGGTTCGTCCGCATAGGAACGGCCAAAGACCGCCCGCTGACCTGGCTCGATGTAGCCGAAGCTATCTTCATCCCGTCCACGACCGAAATAAGCGCGGTCCTGATCGTTAACGAGCGCGAAGATGCTGCGGCTTACGGAAACTCTGGATGTCCGCTCATGCCCAGCTTCAGACCATGCTTTTCGATACGCACGAATCTGATCTGCTTGCTGGATGTGAAGCGGTTTGCCCGTTTCATCAAAGACCAGTGTCGAGCTTTGCAGGTTCATGCCGAGTTTCGCAGCCCATTGCGCCGTGCCGGTTGTCGCGGCACCCCACCATATGCGGTCGCGTAAGCCTTCTGAAAATGGCTCCAGCCGCAGCAGACCCGGCGGGTTTGGGAACATCGGGCTCGGGTTCGGCTGGGCAATTCCCTTGCCCTTCAGAACCTCCAGCAAAACCTCGGTGTGCTGACGCGCCATGTCGACATCCGTCTCGCCCTCCTTCGGACCATAGCCAAAATACCGATACCCCTCGATCACCTGTTCCGGGGAGCCACGGCTGATGCCAAGCTGCAGTCGTCCGCCGGAAATAAGGTCTGCCGAACTCGCATCCTCGACCATGTAGAGTGGATTTTCGTATCGCATGTCGATGACACCGGTGCCGATCTCTATCCTGTTCGTTTTTGCACCGATGGCTGCAAGCAGTGGGAAAGGGGAGGATAGCTGGCGTGCGAAGTGGTGAACGCGGAAATAGGCACCGTCTGCGCCGAGCTCTTCCGCAGCAACTGCAAGGTCGATCGACTGCAACAGCGTGTCGGCGGCAGACCGCGTGCCTGACTGCGGGGAGGGCGACCAGTGGCCGAACGAAAGAAAGCCGATCTTCTTCATGAGTTTGAACCTTTCATGTTGCGGCTAATCTAGGGATCCATGGCGCGAGTTCTATCTGTTCAGTGAGTACACACTGTTTCCAGATACAATCCTCAAGGCTTATGTCTTGCGCATATGGGCCGGTGCGCGGCCGAAAGCAGATGCAAAGGCGCGAAAAAAGGCCGACGCGCTGTTGAAGCCGGTACGCGTGGCTATGTCCGCAATCGGCTCGGCCGTATCCATCACGAGACGTCGCGCCATGTGCAGCCTCAGGCGCAGGGCATAGGCTCCCGGTGTTTCTTCGAGATGATGCTTGAAGAGCGTTTCAAGCGATCGTGTGCTGACACCAACCTGCCGGGCGATTTCCGTTGTGCTCAAGGGGTTCTCGATATGGCTTTCCATGAGCCGAATGGCCTTTGCAACGCGAGGATCGTATTGATCAAGACGCCCGAGGGAAACGAGGGGCTGCTCATCGGCGCCCGAACGTGTCTGGTCATAGATGAACACGGACGCCACATCGAGCGCGACGGCCATTCCAAGCCGTGTCTGCACCAGGTGCAGCATCAGGTCGAAGGTTGGTGAAGCGCCACCGGCCGTCATGAGCGGGCCATCAATCACATAACGGTCCGGCCGAACGACAGTGTCAGGGAAGGCTGCTGCAAAGTCTTCCAGATCTTCCCAATGCGTTGTCGCGACCCTTCCTCCAAGCAGACCGGCATGGCCGAGCGCCCATGTGCCGGCTTCAACCCCTCCGAAGGAACGCGCCTTACGTGCTTCCCGACGCAAGCTGGCGAGGACCGGGCGTGATGTCTCAAGGCGCGCACCGAAACCGCCGATCACGATCAGCGCATCGGTCGCGTGGCCCGATCCTAATGGACCTTCAACAGCGATGGGCATTCCGCAACTTGTTATCGCAGGCTGTCCGTCCACCGACACGAGCCGGAAATCAAAAGCGACTTCCCCAATAATCCGGTTTGCCACGCGGAGTGGGTCGATCGCAGACGCCACGCAAAGGATCGATGCGCCGGACAATACCAGAAATGTGAGGTTCAGCTTCTCACGCTCGGCAAAGAAGATGGATCGCTTTTCGATAATCATCAAATGGTGATCGTAAAATGTGAAGCATAGCGAGACAAGGATGGTGATTATGCTCCGGGAGAAGAAGGAGATTGCCATGCCGCTTGCCATGAACCGCGAGGTTTCATCACCTGCGCCGTGACCGGATCGGGTGCCACGCAGGATCGCAGCCCGCACGTGCCGCGCTCCCCCGAGGAAATTGCGGCATCCGCGATTGATGCTGCCAAGGCAGGAGCGGCAATCGTACATTGCCATGTGCGCGACCCGGACACAGGTGCACCACGTCGCGAGCTTCATCTTTACCGTGAAGTGACGGAGCGCATACGCGACGCCGATGTCGACGTCGTGCTGAACCTGACTGCCGGAATGGGTGGCGACATGGTGTTCGGTGATGTCGAAAAACCGCTGCCACTGAAGGAAGCCGGGACTGACATGGTCGGCGCGAGCGAGCGGGTGGAGCATGTGCGCCAATGCCGCCCTGAAATCTGCACGCTGGACTGTGGAACGATGAATTTCGCAGAAGCGGATTATGTGATGACGAACACCCCCGGCATGTTACGCGCCATGGGCCGCAAGATGACGGAAATCGGTGTGAAGGCCGAAATAGAAGCTTTCGATACAGGTCATCTCTGGTTTGGCCGGCAACTTGTCAGTGAAGGTGTGCTTGAAGCGGATGCGCTTGTTCAATTGTGCATGGGCGTGCCCTGGGCCGCACCCGACGACCTCAATACCTTCATGGCGATGGTCAACAATGTGCCGGCTGACTGGACATGGTCAGCCTTCTCACTGGGGCGCAACCAGATGGCATATGCGGCAGCGGCTGTGCTTGCCGGCGGCAATGTGCGCGTGGGGTTGGAAGACAATCTTTGGCTGGACAAGGGGGTGCTTGCGACAAATGCCCAGCTTGTTGAAAAAGCAGCAACCATCGTGATGAATATGGGGGCGCGAGTTCTCGAACCCGAAGAGGTCAGGAAGAAACTGAATCTCACCAAGCGTGCGCCGTTGGGAGCCTGACATGACAAGAATCAACAAGGCTGCCTGTGTTGGCGGCGGTGTCATCGGTGCCGGATGGGTTGCGCGGCTCGTACTCAACGGGATCGATGTTGCGCTTTTCGATCCCGATAGCGAGGCTGAACGAAAGGTCAGTGAAGTGCTCGCCAATGCGCGGCGTGCTTATGCGCAGATGGTGCCTTCAGGCTTGCCCGAAGAAGGACGGATCACTTACGTGACAACGCTTGCCGAAGCGGTTGCCGGAGCCGACTTCATTCAGGAAAGCGTGCCTGAAAGGCTTGATCTCAAACATCGCGTCCTCGCAGAAATCGATGCGAATTCGCCTCCCGATGCGTTGATCGGCTCTTCGACATCGGGCTTGAAGCCCACCGAGATGGCGAGTGTGTTGAAGCACCCGGAACGACTGGTCGTGGCCCATCCCTTCAACCCCGTTTATCTTCTCCCACTTGTGGAGATCGTCGGCGGGGAAAGGATGGAAACCGACTTCATCGGCAAGAGAAGGAGGTCTATGCCTCCATTGGAATGAGGCCGGTGTTGATCCGAAAGGAAATCGAAGCCTTCGTCGGCGACCGGCTGCTTGAAGCGATCTGGCGTGAATCCCTCTGGCTCATCAAGGATGGAATAACGACCGTGGAGGAGCTGGACGATATTATCCGCTATTCCTTCGGGTTGCGGTGGGCGCAGATGGGCCTCTTCCAGACATACAGGATCGCCGGAGGCGAGGCCGGGATGCGCCACTTTATGGAGCAGTTCGGCCCTTGTCTTTCTTGGCCCTGGGCAAGACTGACAGATGTGCCGGACTTCAACGATGAGCTTGTTGGCCTGATTGTCGAGCAATCGGACGCTCAGTCAGGCCAGTTTTCCATCCGCGAACTCGAAGCGATTCGCGACGACAATCTCGTCGCCATCATGACCGCGCTTGCACAACAAAACGGGGGGCAAGGCTGGGGAGCGGGTGCGCTGCAAAACGACTATGTCGCAAAGCTCGCGAGCGTTGCGCGAAAAGACCGAGCCGATGCCTAGCCGTGATGGGAAAAGAGGACCGTCACGGCGATCATCACGAGCGCAAGGATTGCGATCTTTCAGACATCTCGACGTTTGCGCAAACACGGCAGGTTGAGTGGACGCCAAATGTGCAGCGCCATCATCGCAAGAATGATGAGCGAAAGCGCCTTGCTCATGCCGGGCCTGCCAGCGTGGGCAAATCACATGTCCGGAAAGAGGTTGCGTCGGGAAAAGCTTGCAACATGGCCTGCAATGGTTTCGGGCTCGGTGGGCGCCCAGTTCAAACGAAGGTCGAGTGGACGAGCAAGTCCGGTTTGACGATACTGCGCTCTCCTGGGAGGACAGTATGGCATCCGCATATCATGAAACCATCGCTGCGTGGCGAGAGAATCCGGAACAGTTTTTTGCCGATGCAGCAAAAGAGATCGACTGGTTCTCACCTTGGGAGAAGGTGTTCGACCCTGATCTCGGCCCTTATGGCCAGTGGTTTCCCGGTGCGACCTGCAACATGTGCTACAACGCACTGGACCGACAGGTTGCAAATGGGCGCGGCGACCAGACCGCGCTGATCTACGACTCGCCTGTCACGGCCACGAAGAAGTCCTTCACCTATGGTGAAATACTCGACGAGGTCGTGGCGCTGGCTGTCGTGTTGCGGGAACAGGGCATCGAAAAAGGCGACCGCGTCATCCTTTACATGCCGATGGTGCCGGAAGCTGCATTTGCGATGCTGGCCTGCGCACGTTTGGGGGCAATCCACTCGGTCGTATTCGGGGGCTTCGCAGCAAAGGAACTCGCCACCCGCATCGACGATGCTCGGCCGAAAGCGATCATCTCCGCGTCATGCGGCATCGAGGTCACTCGCATCATCGACTACAAGCCGTTGCTCGATCGCGCGATCGAACTGGCATCGGTGAAGCCCAAATCCTGCATCATCCTCCAGCGCGAGCAGAAGCGTTGCGAGCTGATCGAGGGGCGCGACATCGATTATCGGCTCGCCGTCGACGATTCGCGCGAGCGTGGCGCCGAGGTCGAGTGCGTGCCGGTTCTGGCGACTGACCCGCTTTATATTCTTTACACCTCAGGCACGACTGGCACACCGAAGGGCGTGGTGCGGGATACCGGCGGCCACATGGTCATGCTCAAATGGACAATGTGGAACGAGTTCGGCGTCAAACCGGGCGAGGTGTTTTTTACCTCCTCCGATGTCGGCTGGGTCGTCGGCCACTCCTATATCGTTTACGGGCCGCTGCTTCATGGTGCGACTTCGATCCTTTACGAAGGCAAGCCGGTTGGAACTCCGGATGCGGGGGCCTTCTGGCGGGTAATTTCCGAGCATAAGGCTGTCGGGCTTTTCACCGCGCCAACGGCCTTCCGTGCCATCAAGAAGGAAGATCCGGACGGTTCGCTCATCAAGAATTACGACCTTTCGAGTTTCAGGGCACTGTTTTTGGCCGGTGAGCGCGGCGATCCGGAAACGATCAAATGGGCCGAAGCCAAGCTCGGCGTGCCGGTGATCGACCATTGGTGGCAAACCGAAAGCGGCGCACCGATCAGCCACAACCCCGCAGGTCTCGGTTTCCTGCCGGTCAAATATGGCTCACCGGGCGTGGCCATGCCGGGCTTCGACGTGCAGGTGGTGGATGATGACGGGCAGCCCGTGGAAGCGGGCACGCTGGGGAATGTCGTCCTCCGGCTGCCATTGCCACCCGGCGCATTGCCAACGCTCTGGCAGGCGGATGACAGGTTCAGGCAAGCCTATCTGGCGGCGTTCCCCGGGTATTACACGACGGCCGACGCCGGTATCATCGATGACGACGGCTATATTTTCATCATGTCGCGCACCGACGACATCATCAACGTCGCGGGTCACCGCCTCTCGACAGGCGCCATGGAAGAGGTTGTCGCGGAACATCCGAATGTTGCCGAATGCGCGGTGATCGGGATTGCGGATGCCATGAAAGGGCAGGTGCCATTGGCGCTGGTGGTCCTGAACTCAGGCGTGGACCGGCCGGAGCAGGATGTCGAACGCGAAGTCGTGGCATTGGTGCGCGACCGGATCGGTGCGGTGGCCGCGCTTCGACAGGTGGTCGTCATCAAACGCCTGCCGAAAACGCGATCCGGCAAGATCCTTCGCTCCACGATGCAAAAAATTGCGGATAAGCAGGAATGGAGCATGCCTGCGACAATCGACGATCCGGTTATCATGGATGAGATCGGCGAGGCGATGGCCAAGCATGGTTTGGCGGGGGCCGGAAAGGTAGCAGGCTGATGGCGCTGGATGGTAAAGTCGCGATCGTCACGGGTGCGGGGCAGGGCATCGGCTATGCAATAGCCGAGCGCTTTGTGCGAGAGCGAGCTCGTGTTGTGGTCGCCGAGGTCGATACGCAAGCTGGGGAAAGGGCGGCGGATGATTTCCGTCGCATGGGTGAGGCGATGTTCGTGAAAACGGATGTTTCCAACCGCCTGGACGTCCATAATCTGCTTGCAGCAACCATCGACGCTTTTGGGGATATTGATATCCTCGTCAACAATGCCGGTATCGTTCGCAAAAGCGATTTTCTCGACGTGACCGAGGAAGATTTCGATCAGGTGCTTGCGGTGAACCTGAAAGGCGCGTTCTTGGCAGGACAGGCCGTTTCGCGCTTCATGGTCGACAAGATCAAGAACGGCGGCGACGCGGGCACGATCATCAACATGTCCTCGATCAATGCGATCTTCGGGCTTCCGGATCAGGGGCCCTATTCGATTTCCAAGGGCGGTGTCAGCCAACTCACAAAGGTCATGGCGATATCGCTTGCCCCTCACGGGATCAGGGTCAACGCAATCGGGCCGGGTTCAATTGCGACAGCAATGCTAGAAGCGGTGAATAGCGACGAAGCGGCAATGCGGCGCGTTTTGTCCCGCACGCCGTTGGGTAGGGTTGGTGAAGCGTCAGAAATAGCTTCGATTGCAGCATTTCTTGCTTCGGAAGAAGCCAGCTACATTACCGGTCAGACAATTTACGCCGATGGAGGACGGCTCCCACTTAACTACACAGTCTCGATTCCTGATTAAGCACAACACTCCTGACAGTCTGCTGTCAGGAGTGTTGTGCGACCATCTGCTTGCCGTAGCTCAGCGTGCGCACCATTTTTCGGGGGCGGCGAATATTCGGCGCAGAAGGAAATCGTCATGCGTCGCGCCGACAGGTTGTTCCAGATTGTCCAACATATGCGCGGGAGCCGTCTCGTAACCGCACGCAAGCTCGCAGATTGGCTCGAAGTCTCCGAGCGCACAATCTATCGGGACATCTCTGATCTTCAGACTACCGGCGTTCCGATAGAGGGCGAAGCAGGTGTCGGTTACATGATGCGCGAGGGCTATGATCTTCCCCCTATGATGTTCACGCGCGATGAAATTGTGGCTCTTGTCGCGGGTGCACGAATGGTGCGCTCGTTCGGCGGGTCATCTATGGCACGTGCTGCAGAGGAGGCCCTGATCAAAATCGGGGCTGTATTGCCGGAAGCGGATCGCCTTCGGATCGATCGAACTGAGATTCATTCCCCCATGTGGGTCGTTTCGGACGCCGATCGTAGCGCAATCGATGTCATTGAGCTCGCGGTAGAAACTCGCGATGTGCTTGTTCTGCGCTACCAAGACGAACAGGGCAAGACATCACACCGTAGCGTGAGACCGCTCGGGCTTTGGTTCTGGGGAAGAGTCTGGACGCTTGCGTGTTATTGTGAGCTGCGAGACGATTTTCGGACCTTCAGAGTCGACCGTATTGTCCGGATCGAACAGGCCGGTCATCGTTTCAAGCCTGAAAAAGGAAAGCTTCTCAGCGATTTTTATCGGGCTATGGAAAAGCGTAAGGCCGAGCAGGGCGGTATGGGGCTGAGATATTCGGCTTGATTGCTGCAGAAAACGAAAAGGCGGCACCCAACCGCCTTTTCACGAATAATGACTTTCAGTCGTTGTCGTTATCGTCTTCCTGCTCACGTCCCTTTAGAGATGAGAGCTTTGCAAACACTGCGTTTGCGTCGAGTTCTTTTTCATCCTCGCTTTGTGATTCGCTCACGTCCAGACTTTCGGTCATTGAAGCGGGGAGCAAGGTGTCACCCGAAGAAGTGGTTGGCTGTTTGTCTTTCGACGCGCGGCTGACTTCGAGGTCGAGATCGATCTGTGAGCAAAGTCCAAGCGTCACTGGGTCCATCGGCACTAGATTGGCTGCGTTCCAATGCTTGCGTTCGCGGATTTGTTCGATAGTCGACTTGGTCGTGCCTACAAGCCGCGAAATCTGTGCGTCCTTCAGCTCGGGATGGTTGCGTACCAACCACAAGATTGCGTTGGGGCGATCCTGACGCTTGGAAAGCGGAGTATAGCGCGGGCCCTTCCGCTTGGTTTCCGGAACGCGAACTTTTGGTTCCGACAGCTTGAGTCGATGGTTTGGATCGGCCTCGGCCTTTGCGATTTCATCACGCGTCAACTGGCCGGTGATCATGGGATCCATTCCCTTGATGCCTTGCGCAGCGTCGCCATCAGCAATCGCCTTGACCTCCAAGGGGTGCAAAGAACAAAACTGCGCGATCTGATCAAAGGAAAGCGCGGTGTTGTCGACGAGCCAAACGGCAGTCGCTTTTGGCATCAGGAGCGTGTTGGCCATCGGGTAAATCCTCTCGTTCGCCCACGCTGCTTCGTGGGCGGTGGACAAGCCACCATGTCTGGAGTTCGATGCCGGATATAGCCGAGACTGAGCGAACTCGCAATGCAAATGCGGCGCGATTGACGGTCACTGGTATGTCAGGCGCCCGGAGCTCGCGGCGACGTCGGAAGAATCTTCTCCGCGTGATCTGGCGTAAAGTCAAAAGCAGTCAGACATGCGCTTCAAATGTTTTTTCAATATCCGCCCTAAACTCGGCTATACGCGCTCGCAGGGTTGAATCCGTATGATTGAGCCACCTTTCGTATCAAGAGCGAAATGTTCATTTTGATCTTGATGTCTTTCAGAGTGCAATCTCCCCACCCGCTGAGAAATTTCGATCGCGTTCATTTTTCCG
>JAFAGL010000236.1 GCA_023422735.1 Pseudomonadota bacterium | reverse complement strand
TGATGTGGCATCCTTTGCGCAGGCGATCCGCGCCATTGGCGAACCGATCCACGGCCAGCCTGCCGAAACGATCTCCATGGCCAAGTTGCTGACGCTGCTGTTCGAGATCACCGAGATCTTCGACATGCAGACGCGCCCCGAACTGGTGATGCTGCAGAAAACCATGGTCGTGGTGGAAGGCGTCGCCCGAACCCTCGACCCGACCTTCAACATGTGGCGCGCCGCCGAGCCGGTGGTCGGCACCTGGATTCGCGACAATCTCGGCCCGCGCGGGCTGGCAACCGATGCACGCGACGGCGTTCACGCACTTGTTTCGCTGGCGCGGCAGGCGCCGGAACTTGCGGCGCGCGCCGAACGGCTTTCCATCGAGATCGACAAGATGGCCGCCGACGGCCTGCGCTTCGACGCCGACACCGCGCGCGCGATCGGCCGCGAGGAAGCCCGGCGCACGCGGCTCGGCCGCCTCGCGCTCTGGGTCATTGCCGCCGCCGCCGTGTGGATCGCGGTTCAGGTGAGCTGAGCTTGTGTGAGGACACTTGCACCGACCAAAGGTAAGCCGATCCGCATGCGGATTTTCTAACTGCTGACATGGTCGCTCCCTATCTTCGGGGGAGTTCGAATTTCAGGACAAAAAGGAAAGTCGATATGGAAAAGCGGGCTTTGGGCAAAACCGGCCTCGACATCGTACCGCTGGTGTTTGGCGGCAATGTTTTTGGCTGGACAATCGACGAGGCAACAAGCTTTGCCGTGCTCGATGCCTTTGTCGACCACGGCTTCAACGCGATCGACACTGCCGATGTGTATTCGGCCTGGGTTCCAGGCAACAAGGGTGGCGAGTCCGAAACCATCATCGGCAAATGGCTGAAAGCCAATCCGGCCAAGCGCGACAAGGTTCTGATCTTCACCAAAGTGGGTTCGGAAATGGGCGGACCGCGCAAGCGCGGCCTTTCGCAGCCATGGATCGCGGAAGCCGCCGAGGCTTCCCTCAAGCGGCTGCAGATCGACACGATCGACCTTTATTTCTCTCATTTCCCCGACCCCGACACGCCCTATGAGGAAACGCTCGGCGCGTTTCAGGCCTTGCGCGAGGCGGGCAAGATCAATGCGGTGGGCGCATCCAATCTCGACGCAGGCCAGCTCGAAGCGGCATTGAAAGTTTCGGAAATTCGCAACCTGCCGCGCTATGACGTGTTGCAGCCGGAGTATAATCTTTACGACCGCGACAGTTTCGATGGCTCCTTGCGCGACCTTTGCATCCGCGAAAACATCGCCGTCGTCACCTATTTCAGCCTCGCATCGGGCTTTCTTTCCGGCAAATACCGCTCGAAGGACGACCTGAAGCAAAGCCAGCGCGGCAGCCGCGTGGAGAAATATCTCGACACGCGCGGCATGGCGATCCTCGACACGCTGGACGAAGTGGGCAGCACGCAGGGCGCCAAGCCTGCCGAAGTCGCGCTCGCATGGCTGATTGCGCGCAAGGGCGTGACCGCGCCGATCGCCAGCGCAACAAGCGTCGCGCATGTGGAAAGCTTCGCGCGGGCGATGAGCCTCAAGCTGACCGCCGACGAAATCGCGGCCCTCGATAAGGCAAGCGCCTGATTCAAGGCCGGGTGGCGTCACGCGCCGCCCGGCACCGCTTCTTCTTCCAGAACCGCATCGGATTCGGCCTCAAGCTCCGGCGTTTCCGCGGGATGGATGCCGAAGCGCGCGGCAACATCCGGCGCATAACGCAAAAGATCGGGCCGCAGCCTTAAAAGCGCCAGATCCTTGGCCTTGGCTTCCAACATCACATCGAAATCCAGCCCTTCGGCGATGCGCATGAAGGTGGCGAATTCAAACGGGTTGCAGAAATCCGCATGGCCGGTGAAGACCGGCGCGACATGTTTCACCACTTTCCTGCGGGTCTTCCTGTCAACCTTGACCTGCTGGCGCAGCTCGGTGCGGGGCGAGGAAAAATGCACCTTCGGCTGCTGGCCTTCCGGCCATGTCCTCAGGATCGCTTGCAGCGTCTGGCGCATGTCGGCCCGTTCGGGATTGAGGCACCAGAAATGCTGGTGGTCAAAGATCAACCGCACGCCCGTATGCTCGTGGATCCACAACACATCGGCGGCTGAAAAACGCAGATCGTCATGTTCCAGCGCCAGCCGGCGGCGGACCGGCTCGGGCATGGTCGGCCATGTTTCCACCCAGCGCTGACGGGCGGCCGGCACATCGCCATAGGCCCCGCCGACATGGATCACCATCACGGCTTCCGGCCCGAGTTCCATGCGATCCAGCATCTCGGCCTGGCTGGTGAGATCCCAGATGCTTTTGCGCACCAGCTCCGGGTCGGGGCTGTTGAGCACCACGAATTGCGACGGGTGAAAGGACATGCGGATATCGAGGCGCTTCGCCTTTTCGCCGAGCGCGCGCAGTTCGGCACCGCTTTCAGCCACCATATTGCGGAACTGCGGCATGTCGGGATGGGTCGCATAGGGCGCGATGTCGGAGGACATGCGATACATGCGGATGTCGTGCCGGTCGAGATGATCGAGGATCGCGTCGATATATTCGAGCGACACTTTGAGATGCGGATTGCTCGCCGCGCGGCGGCTGTCATTGCTCTTGAGATCGTCGCGGCCCATGACCTTCACGGGAAAGCCGAGGCGCGAAATGCGATGTGTCATGTCTGGTCCAGTTTCCTTACACGGACCAAACGGTTGGATTTCGGTTTCGCTCCAGCCAGTGGCCTTCGACCCTGCCTGATATGTCAGGAACGCGCGGCGGCCAGAATGAGCTGCGAGGCTTTTTCGGCGATCATCATGGTGGGCGCATTGGTGTTGCCCGAGGTGATGGTGGGCATGACCGATGCATCGACGACGCGCAGGCCACTTATGCCGTGGACGCGCAGATCCTTGTCCACCACCGCCATCGGATCGGAGCCCATGCGGGCGGTGCCGACCGGGTGGAAGATCGTGGTGCCGAGCTTGCGGGCCGCTTCCAGCAGGCCTGCCTCGCTGGTGACATCCGGGCCGGGCTTCAGCTCCTTGGGCGTATATGGCGCCATTGCCTCGGTTTCAAACAAGCGGCGCGCAACCTGCAGGGCCTCGACGGCGACGGTTTCGTCTTCGGGCGTTGAAAGGTAGTTCGGCGCGATCTTTGGCGGCTCGGACGGATCTTTCGACCGCAGCGACACGGAACCGCGGCTGGTCGGGCGCAGATTGCAAACGGATGCGGTGACACCCGGAAAGTCATGCAGGCGCTCGCCGAGTTTTTCGGTGGACAACGGCTGGATGTGAAATTCGATATTGGCCGTTTCGTAGCGCGGATTGCTTTTGGCGAAAATGCCGAGCTGGCTGGGCGCCATTGTCAGCGGGCCGGTGCGGCGCAACGCAAATTCCAGCCCCATGCGGGCGCGGCCAAACAGCGAATTGGCGAACTGGTTCAGCGTCGGGATGCCGGTGACGCCGTAAACGGCGCGGATCTGGAGATGGTCCTGGAGATTACGGCCGACGCCGGGCAAATGATGAACGACATCAACGCCATGATCGCCGAGCGCCTCGCCATCGCCGATGCCCGACAGTTGAAGAAGATGGGGAGAGCCGATCGAACCGGCGCTGAGGATCACCTCGCGGGCAGCGAGCGCCTGCATCTCGCGACCGCCAATGCGATAGGCAATGCCCGTGGCGCGCCTGTCTTCCATCGTGACGCGCTCGACGGTTGCGCCAGTGACGATCTTCAGATTGGGACGTTTGCGCGCCGGATTGAGAAAAGCGCGCACCGCGCTCCAGCGCAAACCGCCCTTCTGCGTGACGTGAAAATAGCTCACGCCCTCATTGTCGCCGGTGTTGAAGTCGGTGATATGCGGCAGGCCGATCTCGACGGCGGCATCACGCACGGCATCGAGCACAGCCCATTTCAAACGCTGCTTGTCGACCCGCAACTCACCGTCGCCGCCATGAAACTCGCTTTCGCCTTCATAGAAGCGCTCGAATTTCTTGAAGATCGGCAAGACATCCTGCCAGCCCCAGCCGGTATTTCCCGCCTGCGCCCAGCCATCGTAATCCTGCGCCTGGCCGCGCATATAGATCATGCCGTTGATCGAGGATGAACCACCGAGCACCTTGCCGCGCGCATAGCCTATGGCGCGGTCGCCAAGGCCTTTCTCGACTTCGGTCTGGAACATCCAGTCGGTGCGCGGATTGCCGATCGTGTACAGATAACCGACCGGGATATGAATCCAGTGATAACGATCATGCCCACCTGCTTCCAGCAGGAGCACACGGTTTGACGGATCAGCAGACAGGCGATTGGCCAACACGCAACCGGCCGAGCCAGCGCCGACGATAATATAATCGAAACTTTCGATTTCGCGCGCCGATCCCATCCTGCTCCCCCCGAATACGTTCCACCCTTATCCGTTTCATGAACCGGCGCTTTCGAGACCGCAACTGCTCATGCGTCTTTTCGCGACGCGAGCAACGTTTCATACCACATTCGATAGGGCGTATTGGCGACCATATGGCGGTTGAAATCCGGTGCCTTGTCTTCCCACCACACAGGTCCGCGCTCGCCTAATGCGACCTTTGCCGCATTCACGCGGTCATGCGCGGCGCTTTCCTTTGGTTCGGAATGCAAACGGCGCGCCGCAGCTACAGCTCGGCGCGCCGTCATCAGTTCCTTGACGAGCGCTTCACGCTCCGTTGGCTTCAGCGCAGGATTGCTCATACGCCAAAGCCTGCCCTTGACGACGAAGTACCGGCCATCAGGCGTGACCGGATACTTCATCTTGCAACTCTATTCCGCCGGCGCAGGCGATGCAGGCGGGAGATGCTTTGCTTCCTTTTCGGCCATCGTCTCCTTGTGGGCAAGGAAGGTGTAGAACATCGGCACCACGAACAGGGTAAACATGGTTCCGATCAAAATCCCCGTCACGATCACCAGACCCATCGCAAAACGCGCAGCAGCACCGGCACCTGAGGCGATCAACAGCGGCGCGATGCCAAGCGCCATAGCCGCCGTGGTCATCAGGATCGGCCGCAAACGCACTTTCGCCGACGCGGTGATCGCCTCAAACCGATTGAGTCCATGCTCCTCACGCTGCTGGTTGGCGAACTCCACAAGAAGAATGCCGTGCTTGGTGATCAAGCCGATCAAAGTGATCAGACCGACCTGGGTGTAAATATTCAGCGTGCCCAACCCCAGATTGAGCGGCAGGATAGCGCCGAAAATCGACAGTGGCACCGACATCAGGATGATCAACGGATCGCGGAAGCTTTCGAACTGCGCCGCGAGCACGAGATAGATCACGATAACAGCGGCGCCGAAGGCGAACAGGATCGTATTGCCCTGCTCAACTTCAAGGCGCGACTGCCCCGAATAATCAATGAAGTAGCCATCCGGTAGCAGTGGACGCGCAATCTGCTCAAGCGCGGCCAGGCCATCGCCGGTCGTGACACCAGGGATCGGAAGGGCCGCGATCGTCGCCGAGTTCAACTGATTGAACTGTTCGATCGCGGCAGCTGCAACACCCGTGGATATGGACACAACGGCCGATAACGGCACCATCTCACCGGTCGCGCTTCGGACAAAGAAATCACCCAGTCTTTCCGGGTTATTCCGGTAATCCTGCGGAACCTGCATGATGATGTCATAGCTGTTGGAATCGCGGTCGAACTGCGAGATCGAACCGCCACCCACCATCAAGCCAAGCGTGGCGCCGATTTCGCGCACCGAAATATTCAATGCGGCGGCGCGCTCGCGGTCGATGGTAATCACAACCTGATTGGCGTCGAACTTCAACGAGTTCTGCACCACGATATAGCGGCCGGATGCCTGAGCCTTTTGCCGCACTTCCTCCGCCAGCTCATAAAGCTGGCTGGATTCGCCCGTGGTTTGCAGCACCATGGAAATCGGCAATCCGCCGCCGGCACCTGGCAAGGATGGCGGTGAGAACACAAGCGCTTCGACGCCCGCAACTTTTGACAATCGTCCCTGGATGTCCTGTTGAATCTCGGCCTGTGACCTGTCGCGATCAGCCCAATCCTTGAACGCCCAAAGTGCGATTGCCGAATTGGTCGCGCCCCCGAAGCCCACGACCGAGAAATTTGCCCTCAGTTCGGGAATATCTTCCGTCAACGAGCGCATCTGGTCCGTGTAAAGTTTCGTATATTCCGTTGTCGCATAGGGAGGAGCGGTGATTAACGAGAACAACGCGCCCTGATCCTCGTCCGGCGCAAGCTCGCTCGAGGTTTTCATAAACATGAAACCAGTCAGGGACACGAGAACGATCACGACGAGCAGTGTTACGGGCCGGTATTTCAAGGATCCCGAGACAATCCGCTCGTAGCGATTTTCCAGCCGTTCGAATGTCCGATCGACGAATTTCTGAAACCGACTGTGATTGCCTTTTTTCAAGAGGCGCGCCGACATCATGGGCGTGATCGTCAACGCGATGATACCCGACAGGATGACGGCACCGGCAAGGGTGACGGCAAATTCCCGGAACAAGGAGCCTGTCAGACCGCCGGTGAAAGCCAGCGGCGCGAACACGGCAGCGAGCGTGATCGTCATGGCCACGATCGGGCCCGTGATCTCGCGCATGCCGACAAAGGCGGCCTCAAGCGGCTCAAGGCCTTCCTCGATATGGCGATGGATGTTCTCCACGACGACAATGGCGTCATCGACCACGAGACCAATTGCGAGCACCATAGCCAGCAAAGTCAAGAGATTGATCGAGTAGCCCATCGCCAGCAGAATCGCGCATACCCCGATCAAGGACAGCGGGATCGTGATGATCGGCATCAGGACCGAGCGGAACGAGCCAAGGAACAGCAAGATGACAACGATCACCACAAAAACTGCTTCGCCGATCGTCTTGAAGACTTCTTCGATCGACGCGCTGATCTGCTCGGTGGAATCATACATCATCGTCATCGTCATGCCTTCCGGCAGCGATTCCTGAATGGCGGGCAGTTCCTCGATCACAGCACTCGCTGTATCCAGCGGATTGGCGGCCGGTGTCGGGAAAACGCCGATAAACGTGCCCGGCTGTCCATTGAAGGTCACAACCGTGTCTGTGCTTTCGGCTGCCAGTTCAACATCGGCCACGTCGCGCAAGCGCACGACATCGTCGCCATCGGCCTTTAGCGGCAGCGCCCCGAAAGCTTCTGGATTTTGCAGGGTGGAGCGAACCGTAATCGCATAGGAAACAAAATCATTCTTGGTTTTGCCGGGAGCCGCCAAGAAGTTCGAGGCACCGATTGCTGTCTGCACCTCGGAGGCGGTCAAACCTCGCGCTGCCAGTCGAATCGGATCGATCCACACCCGCATGGAGTAATCCGCCGCACCCATGATCTGAATTTCAGCAACGCCCGGGATGGTCGACATGCGCGGACGGATCACGCGTTCGATATATTCGGTGACCTGTTCGTTGGTCATGTTCGGGTTTTGCAATGCGAGATACATCATCGCGAACTGCATGCCCGTACCTTTGACGATGACAGGATCTTCCGCTTCGGACGGAAGCTCTCCGCGGACCTGGTTCACTTTGGCGATGACTTCCGTCAACGCCGCATCCGGATCCGCGCCCAAAGTCATATTGACCGTCACGACACTAGCGGACGGACGGCTTTGCGAGGTCACGTAGTTGATATTTTCCGTTGTCGCGACAGAGCGCGCAATCGGCGAGGTGATGAAGCCCTGGATCAGATCCGCGCTGGCGCCCGGATAGGTCGTGGTAACAGTAATGACCGTTTCCTCGACCTCAGGATATTGCCGGATAGCGAGATTGAAAACGGCCTGGAAACCCACAAGCAGGATCAGCAGGCCGATAACGGTCGATAAAACCGGACGACGGATGAAGATGTCTGAGAAACTCATTGCTTCGACGCCTGCTCTTGCCCGTCCGTCACGCCAGGATTAATCGTATTGTCGATCGCGATCGGCGCACCATTGGTGAGGCGGTTTTGCCCTGCCGTAATGATCCGGTCCCCAACTTCAACGCCGCTTCGGATTTCGACATCACCGCCATTGCGGCGGCCAAGCTGAACGAAGACCTGCGAAGCCCGCTCCTTTGCTGGCTCGGTTTGCGGCTGACCCGCGGCTTCGGCGGCTTCACCCTGCTCTTCGGTTTTCTCGCGGTTTTCCTGTGCGTCTTTCTGGTCCATCGGGCGCACCACGAAAACATAGTCTCCATAAAGGCTGGTTACCACGGCGTTCTGGGGCAGGATAATCACACCGTCTTCTTTTGGCATCTGCACGGCGATGCGGGCGAACTGCCCGGGAGTAAGCACGTTGTCAGGATTCTCGATAGCAGCTCGCACCGATACAAGACGGCTCGCGGGATCAATTCGTGGATCAATGCCCGTGATCTCGCCTTCAAATTTTTCTTCCCGGCCATCAAGGGTTACCGCAACCGCCTGACCAACCTTAAGCTGGCTCAAGCGCTGTTCCGGTACCGTGAAATCTGCGCGCATGGTGGACAGATCCTGCAACGTCACGATCGTCGTTCCCGGCTGCACATATTGCCCCTTGTCGACACGCGGAATGCCGGCCGTGCCACTGAATGGCGCGCGCAATTGCTTTTGTGCCAGAACCGCCTCGAGGCTTTGAACCTGAGCGGCAGATGATTCCGCTGCGGCTTGCGCAGATTCGAGCGATACATTCGAGCCGACGCCGCGCTGTTGCAGTTCTTTGGCTCGCTGCGCGCTTTGGCGGTCGAGCGCGGCCTGGGTACGGCCGGCATCGAGATTAGCCTGCTGAACTGCATCGTCCAGCTTCAACAGCACATCGCCTGCTTCCACCTGCTGGTTCGCGGAAATGTTGAGTTCCGTGATTACGCCCGCAGTCTCGACAGTCAGATCCACGCCCTGGTTTGCGTTGACCGTTCCGATGGCTTCAATGGTGGGTGTCCAGCTGCGCTTCTCGGCAGTCACGGTCGAAACCGTTGCCGTTGGAACCGGCATGTTGGCGAAGAAATCCTGAATCGCCTTATCGCGAAACATGTTGAAGCCGACCACCCCGGCTCCAACGATTGCGAGCAAAACGATGGCGATCAAGAAACGCTTTATCATGGGAAGAAACTCGGTCGCAGATTTGAAAAATGGTTTGCTAACAGAAGTAGCGGCAAGAAAACAGTTGTGCTGCAGCGCGGAAGAGCTGTACCGTCTGGACGGTATTGTCAATGGAGTTTATGACATAATGGCGGCAGAAGGTCAAAGCACGCGGGAACGTATCCTGCAGGCTGCTGCCGATCTCGCTTGGGAAAATGGGCCGGGCAATATCTCGCTTGATGCTGTTGCGGCCAAAGCTGGCGTTTCAAAGGGCGGCTTGCTTTATCACTTTCCGTCAAAATCAAAGCTTCTGGAAGCCACGGTCGAAACCTTCGTCGCCGACTACGACCGAATGCTGAAGGCGCGCGAGCAAGCGAACAGTGCCCAAAAGTCGCCCGTTACCCACGCTTTTCTCGAGCTGTTCCTTGAGAATTATCAATGCAAGCAACCGGCGTCATCCGGCATCCTTGCAGCTTTGGCAGAAGATCCTTCCTTTCTGAGCCCTGTGCAGCATTATGAACGTGTTTTGCTGGATCGCATCAAAACAGATTTGCCGGATCCGGACCTTGCCATCGCGCTTTATCTGATGATCAGCGGTTTGAAGAACAGCGAATTGCTAGGCATGAAAGTCGTCAAGCCAGAGGAAGTCGATCGCCTGATCGGACGGCTGCGCAAGATGATTGCTTCGCCAAGCGATTTTGAGAAACAGCGCGGCATCACAGTTGCATAAAGCGGCCCCCTCGCCGGGCAAAGAAATGACGCTATATTTCTCTTTTGCGGCAATTCGTTCCGCTGGAGAGGTCTTCAAATGTCTGTATTGATCAGCATCCTGATCACGTTTCTCGTTATTATTCTGGTTCTATGGCTGGTTCAGCGCTTGCCGCTCGACGGTCGCCTTCGCCAGATCGTTCAACTCATCGTCATCATCATCGGCATCATCTCGCTGCTGCGATATCTGGCCGTTTTCTAGATCGAGCCAACACTGAAAAAGGGCGGCAGTTGCTCAAGATCCGCGAGCCTGCCGCCCAATTTTTTTGACAGATCAGCGAGCCTGATACTCTTTCACTACAGGGCAATCACGGAAGATCGCGCTTGAAGATGCGATCATCCAGAACCACGGTTGCCGGATCCGGTGCGGAAATCACCCGTTCCACACCGTCGCTGCACACGAGTTGCGGCCAAACACCTACGAAGCAATCCACGACTAGGCAAAACTCATTCAAGCAGTTTCCGTCCCGCCAACGGAAAGTGCTTTTGTTCAAGGTTTGAATACTGCCCATCTTATCGAGCCATAGCCAGCGCGTGCGCATCGCCAAAAGCGGCACTCCCGTCCCGGTTTCGATGTTTTCGCTCGCGGCCATCGCGGCAGCATATTCCGCTGCCAGCCGTGCCGATGTGTGATAGGTCTGCTTGTCCTGCATCCATTCGTAATCCGCCTGCGCATGCGCAACGGTCGCACCAGCCAGAAGCAGGGCAGCGAGACAGAATGAAAAAGTAAGGCGCTTCATGTGGGCGATTCTATAGACATCACCAGCCTTAACGCCAGTTCAAAGCGCGAAAGGCTCAAGAGAAAAGGCCGGCACGAGGCCGACCTTTGCGCAGATATCCAAGCTCCGACGCCAGTTCATCCGTGGTCGCCTTTGCTCGGATATGCCGATGAAACGCCAAGATAGTTAATAAACAGTTAAGAAAGCGGGACACGTGACAATCGCGCAATAGCGATAGGATCAAGCGCAAACCGCGTCGGGCCTGTTTACTAAATACAAGCGGGCTAAGAAAATTTGGTGGAGCCAAGCGGGATCGAACCGCTGACCTCCTGCATGCCATGCAGGCGCTCTCCCAGCTGAGCTATGGCCCCATCAAGACCGGCATCTGCAATGCCGTTGTGCTGGCGTGACGCGTTTGGGCAATCACGGTGCGCGGCTTCTAGCCGTGCTTTTCGCGAAGATCAAGCCCTCGCGAAACGCATCAGGCGCTTTCTTTCAAAGCGCCTGAAAAGGGTGCGCCGTTCGCGCACCGACGACTCAATCAGCTTTCGTCGTCGTCGTCGCCGCGGCGCGCGATATCCGACATGTCGTCGTCGTCATCTTCCTCATCTTCCAAGAAGGTGTTGTCGTCGTCATCATCGCCAAGATCGACATCATCGTCGTCATCGCCGTCGATATCCGGAAGATTGTCGTCGTTCTGATTATCGTCCTCAGCATCTTCCAGCGAGATGGTGTCGGCTTCTTCTTCTTCCGTCTCTTCGGACTCGTTGGTTTCCTTCTGATCCTCGTCTTCCTTGGTCGTGGAACCACGGACCGGCGACGACGCCACTTCGAAGAAGCTCAACGGATAGCTTTTACCCGTATAAGGAGAAACGATCGGATCTTTGTTCAGATCGTAGAATTTGCGCCCGGTTTCTGGGCAGACACGCTTGGTGCCAAGCTCGGGATTTGCCACGGTTGCCTCGTGTCTTTGGAGCCCTGCCGCACGCAATCTGGCGGAACGGCATGCTCGGTTCTGTCCTGTTAAAGTGCGGACCCCATACAAACAGTTCCCAATCCTGTCAAAGCCTTTGGCGACCCTCTGCACGCAAAGGTGAGATTGCGGGACGATGACGCCGGATCGCAGGGATGACCCTGTGCAAAGAAGGTGTTACGGAGTTGGCCGTCGGCGCATTCATCGCCCACGCGTGTTGAACCCCCAAAATTGTCTGTCATGTCCCATTCTGATTTGCCCAAATCCGCCACCGCGCATCGCGCACAAGCCCTCAACGGTCGCGTTCGCGTACCGGGCGACAAGTCGATCTCGCATCGCTCCTTCATGTTTGGCGGACTGGCATCCGGCGAAACGCGCATCACGGGCCTGCTTGAAGGCGAAGACGTGCTGCGCACCGGCGACGCCATGAAGGCGATGGGCGCGAAAATCGAGAAGCATGGCGAGGAATGGGTGATCCAGGGCACCGGCAATGGCTGCCTGCTGCAACCCGAAGCGCCGCTCGATTTCGGCAATGCCGGAACCGGCTCGCGCCTGACCATGGGGCTTGTGGGCACCTATGACATGGAAACGACCTTTATCGGCGACGCCTCGCTTTCAAAGCGCCCGATGGGCCGCGTGCTGGACCCGCTGCGCGAAATGGGCGTGCAGGTGATCAATGCCGCTGAAGGCGACCGCATGCCGCTGACGCTGCGCGGACCCAAACACGCCGCCCCGATCACTTATCGCGTCCCGATGGCCTCCGCGCAGGTCAAATCCGCGGTTCTGCTGGCCGGCCTCAACACGCCGGGAATTACCACGGTGCTTGAGCCTGTCATGACGCGCGACCACACCGAAAAGATGCTTCAGGGCTTTGGTGCGAATCTTCAGGTCGAAACGGACGCGAACGGGCTGCGCACCATCCGCATCGCGGGCGAAGGCAAGCTGACCGGCCAGACCATCGCCGTTCCGGGCGACCCGTCTTCGGCCGCCTTCCCGCTCGTTGCCGCGCTTCTGGTGCCGGGGTCCGACATCACCATCGAGAATGTGCTGCTGAACCCGACACGCACCGGCCTGATCCTGACCTTGCAGGAAATGGGCGCCGATATCGAACTCATGAACCGGCGCAATGCCGGTGGCGAGGATGTTGCGGATCTGCGGGTTCGCGGCTCCGAATTGCGCGGCGTGACCGTGCCACCCGAACGCGCGCCGTCGATGATCGACGAATATCCCGTTCTGGCGGTAGCCGCAGCCTTTGCCGAAGGCGATACGGTGATGGACGGGCTCGACGAATTGCGCGTCAAGGAATCGGACCGGCTCGCGGCTGTCGCGGCGGGGCTGAAAGCCAATGGCGTGGATTGCGTGGAAGGCGAAAGCTCACTCGTCGTGACCGGACGCCCCGGTGGCAAGGGCCTTGGCGGCGGTACTGTCGAAACGCATCTCGACCACCGCATCGCGATGGCCTTCCTCGTCATGGGGCTTGCTGCCGAAAAGCCGGTGACCGTTGACGACCGTGCGATGATCGCAACCAGCTTCCCCGAATTCATGGGTCTGATGACCGGCCTTGGCGCGGTGATCGACTAGACGACTGCTGTTGCGGGCCGCAGAGCCCGTTTTCTAAGCACCAATCTGGCTGGTTTCTCGACGCGTTCATAAGCGTGATCGGCCAGCCAGATCGTGATCAGCCCAAGGCTGACGACGAGTAGAAGCGAATCAAAAGCGTCCAGATGCACGCCAATGCGCTGGCCTGTCACTGCGCGACTGGTCAGTTGAACGACATGCTGCAAAAGGAAATGCAGCATGTAGACCGCATAGGAAATTTCACCGAGCCGCACCAGAACCGGATTCGAAAGATGCTGTGTCAGCCATGTCTTTCGATCGGCCAAAAACAGGATCAAGCAGGCGAATGCGAATGGAAACAGGATATCCGGTGCCTTGAAATGCATCAGGATGGGCAACAACGCCGCCACGCAACCGCACAAAATAAACACACCCTGCGCCATCGGACGATCAGCCACCAATCGCTGCGCCAAAATCCCGATAGAGAAACCGATCAGGCAGCGCGCCAATCCAAGGCCGACCTTAACGTCGAGAGTGCCGCCGACATCGACGATCAACGCAAGCGCCAGAAGCGTTGAAGCTCCGATCATGAGACGCACCCAAAGGCTGGCGCGGATCATGGCGAAGGACAAAAATGGGAACAGGAGATAGGCAAAGAACTCCGCGCCTACGGACCAGGCAGGTCCATTCCAGGTGAGCTGTGCCTGAAGGCCGCTCGTTTGCAACATCAGCATGTTGAGAATAAAGCCAAACAGGCTCGACCCCGGCCCGAAAGGCGCATCGACATCGATTCCGAGCTGGAAATAGCCAAGAATGAGCTTGATGAATTCGAGGCCGAGGAACCCGCCCAGCACCATCAGATGCAGGGGATAAATGCGCGCGACCCGCGCGAGAATAAATGCTTTGAACGCCGGCCAGTCGATCCTGTCGCGAAACGTTTCCGTGTAGGCATGGGCCATGATGAAGCCGCTAAGCACGAAAAAGAAATCAACCCAGAGATAGGCTTTCGACACCAGTCCGGTGAGCGGCGCTGGATTGAGATTGGGAACGAAACTACCGGTAAAATGGTAAGTCACCACCATCACGGCCGCGATGCCGCGCATGGATGTCAGCGGATCGAGTTGTCCGCGAGTCTTTAAAGGCATAAAAAAATTTCCCCCGAACGGTGATGGTCGAAGGAGCCGATCCAGCCAAAAGCCAATCGGCTCTGCGTATGAAGGTCGCTTGTGGCGACTGCCTTACCGTCTCACTGAAGAGGGTGGCGAAATTTTGAGGCCAGCGGTAATGGACCACAGCGGGATCGCATTGATCCCCAAAGGGCCGTACGCGACGCCAAACGCATCGATCGAAAGACCAGGAGGTCGAATGGACTTCAGCGACCTTCTTTTTCCGCTCGAATTGCTGTTCAGAATGTTATTGGGACCGCTCTTTTTCGGGGTCGGATGCGTGCCTTTCATCGTGTGGGCGGCCCAGGTCACGCGCGCTTCGACGGCTGCCAGCGAAAGCGGTTACCCAGGCCATACCGTGTCTTTCTGGTTTGCAGTCCTGCCGGTCAGCTTCTTCATCTACATCCTGTTTCGCGGTCTTGATGTTCACGATCCCGCCAAGCCATATGCTGAAGATGAATGGGGACAGATCCTCGGCCTGCTGACTGTTCCGGCATCCGGCTGGTTGTTCGGCTTCGGCCTGGGCCAGATTTTGGGCAATAGCGAAAGAGAGCGGGTGTGAACGCGGATGCCTTGCATCGCACATGCCGTTCACATTATCGCTGGACGAAATAATTCGGGAAAGGACAACCGATGACGCAAAAGGTTGCCATTGTGATTGCAGGCGGCTCCGGAATGGGTGCCGCAAGCGCACGAAAACTTGCGGCTGACGGTTTCAGGCTTGCCGTTCTTTCTTCCTCCGGCAAAGGCGAAGCGCTGGCAAACGAGCTCGGCGGATTCGGTTTCACAGGTTCCAACCAATCACCCGACGATCTTGAGCGGTTCGTCGAGGGCGTCATGGAGAAGTTTGGTCGCATCGACGTTCTGGTGAATGGCGCAGGTCATGGCCCGCGCGAGGCCCTGCTCGAAATCTCCGATGAGCAGTGGCATACCGGTTTTGACGTCTACTTTCTGAATGTCGTGCGCGCGACACGACTGGTCACGCCAATCATGACGGAAAACGGCGGCGGCTCGATCATCAATATCTCGACCGCCTGGATTGATGAGCCAAGCCCGATGTTCCCGACATCGGCTGTGGCACGCGCCGGGCTTGCCGCTTACACCAAACTCTTCGCAGATGAATATGCGGAAAAAGGCGTGCGCATGAACAACGTCCTGCCTGGCTGGATCGACAGCCTCCCGCAAAAGGACGAACGCCGAAACAGTGTTCCCATGAAACGATACGGCACGGCGGAAGAAATCGCAGCGACCGTCGCCTTTCTGGCATCGGAAGGTGCCGCTTATATCACCGGCCAGAATATTCGCGTTGATGGCGGACTGATGCGGTCGGTTTCATGAGTGCGCCTTTCGTTATCGCAATCGACGGGCCGGCAGCATCCGGCAAGGGCACGCTGGGGCGCCAGCTCGCCACCCATTACACGCTGCATCACCTGGACACAGGCTTGACCTACCGAGCCGTCGCGCACCGCCTTCTGCAATATGGCCTGCCACTGGACAATGTTTCAGCCGCTGAAACGGCAGCACGCCAGATCGATCTTGGCGAAATGGATCGCGACACGCTTTCCCAACATGCGATCGGCGAAGGTGCATCCAAGGTCGCCGTGATGCCGGGCGTACGCCGCATCCTGGTGGACAAGCAGCGCGAATTTGCAGGCCGGATGCCGGGCGCCATTCTCGACGGTCGCGATATCGGCACGGTGGTGTGCCCGGACGCCAATGTGAAACTTTATGTGGTTGCTTCCCCGGAAGTGCGCGCAACCCGGCGTTTCAACGAAATGCAGGCACGTGGCAGCACGGAAAGTTACGAAACGATTCTTGCCGATATCGAGCGCCGCGATGCGCGCGACATGGGTCGCGAAGACTCGCCCCTGCGCCCCGCCGAGGACGCCCACTTGCTCGATACGTCGCAAATGAGTATAGAAGCCGCGTTTTCTGAGGCAATAGCGATCATCGACGATGCTTTTTCTTCGAGAAACAGGATTCGATCCGTTTGAAATGGCATGGTTCAAAAGGCCAACCGTTTCTATATTGGGGAAAATCTAAACCCGCCTGCCAAGCATTCATGCGCCGGACCGCTGCGTGACCGCAGCCCAGGGCATTGATTGCCCGGAATGAGTGACAGGCAAACGCAACACGAACCCACGGCGCCGCCGCCCCCGGGATACGGGACAAGCGGCCTCCCAGGAGATTATATGTCGAAAGCTACTCCATCCCGCGACGATTTCGCGAGCTTGCTCGAAGAGTCCTTTTCCGAAAACGCCTCTTCGGAAGGTTCGGTCGTCAAGGGTACCGTTACCGCCATTGAAAAAGACATGGCGATCATCGATGTCGGCCTCAAGGTCGAAGGCCGCGTGCCGCTGAAGGAATTCGGCGCCAAGGCCAAGGACGGCCAGTTGAAGGTCGGCGACACGGTTGAAGTCTATGTCGAGCGCATCGAAAACGCGCTGGGCGAAGCCATGCTGTCGCGCGACAAAGCTCGCCGCGAAGAAAGCTGGGTTCGTCTCGAAGAGAAGTTCAGCGCCAATGAGCGCGTTGAAGGCATCATCTTCAACCAGGTCAAGGGCGGCTTCACGGTCGATCTCGACGGCGCTGTTGCCTTCCTGCCGCGTTCGCAGGTCGACATCCGTCCGATCCGCGACGTCACCCCGCTGATGCACAACCCGCAGCCTTTCGAGATCCTCAAGATGGATCGTCGTCGTGGCAACATCGTTGTTTCGCGTCGTACCGTTCTCGAAGAAAGCCGCGCAGAACAGCGTTCCGAGATTGTCCAGAACCTCGAAGAAGGTCAGGTGGTCGAGGGTGTGGTCAAGAACATCACCGATTACGGTGCATTCGTCGACCTCGGCGGCATTGACGGCCTGCTCCACGTGACCGACATGGCATGGCGCCGCGTCAACCATCCGACCGAGATCCTCAACATCGGTCAGTCGGTCAAGGTGCAGATCATCCGCATCAACCAGGAAACTCACCGCATCTCGCTCGGCATGAAGCAGCTCGAGAGCGATCCGTGGTCCGACATCGGCACGAAGTTCCCGATCGGCAAGAAGATCTCCGGCACTGTCACGAACATCACCGACTACGGTGCCTTCGTGGAACTGGAGCCAGGCATCGAAGGCCTGATCCACGTTTCGGAAATGTCTTGGACGAAGAAGAACGTGCATCCGGGCAAGATCCTGTCGACCACCCAGCAGGTCGATGTGGTCGTTCTGGAAGTCGATCCATCCAAGCGCCGTATCTCGCTCGGTCTCAAGCAGACCCTGGAGAACCCATGGGAAGCCTTCGCGCGCAACCATCCGGTTGGCACCCAGGTCGAGGGCGAGGTCAAGAACAAGACCGAGTTCGGCCTGTTCATCGGTCTCGATGGCGATGTCGACGGCATGGTTCACCTCTCGGATCTCGACTGGAACCGTCCGGGCGAACAGGTCATCGAGGAATACAACCGCGGCGAGATGGTTACGGCTCAGGTTCTCGACGTTGATGTTGAGAAAGAGCGTATCTCTCTCGGCATCAAGCAGCTCGGCAAGGATGCCATCGGCGAAGCTGCTTCGTCAGGCGATCTGCGCAAGAATGCGATCGTAACCTGCGAAGTTACCGCGATCACCGATGGCGGTCTCGAAGTGAAGCTGGTCGATCACGACATGGAAAGCTTCATTCGTCGTTCCGATCTGTCGCGCGACCGCGACGAGCAGCGCCCAGAGCGTTTCTCGGTCGGCCAGAAGGTCGATGCACGCGTGATCTCGTTCGACAAGAAGACCCGTCGCCTGCAGGTTTCCATCAAGGCGCTGGAAATCGCTGAGGAAAAGGAAGCCGTCGCACAATACGGCTCGACCGACTCAGGCGCGTCGCTCGGCGACATCCTGGGCGCAGCCCTCAAGAACCGCGGCAACTAAGCCAAGGCTTCTCGAACCAAACAAAAACCCCGCCGGAGCGATCCCGCGGGGTTTTTTCTTGTCTGACGATCTTGCTCGGCGCCGATCAGAATTCGCGGCCGATCTTTGCATCCACCGAATGGCGGTTGCCGCCACGAATGGCGAAGAACAGCATGATCGCCGCCCAGATGATCGACAGTTCAGCGCCGGAATAACCTTCCGACTTCACGATCCAATGGAAATAAACCGTCACCATCAGAACGAAGAAGGCTGCAAAAGCCGAAGGACGCGTCAGGAAGCCGATAGCAATGAAGATGCCGCCGAAGAACTCGGTGGCCGATAATAGAAGCGACCAGAACGCGCCGGGATAAAAGCCAAGGCTTTCAACCATACCGGCGGCGCCAAATGGATTCATGATCTTGCTGTAGCCGTGGGTCACCAGGGTGAGACCTGCGACGACGCGCAATAAGGTTTCAGCACCTTCATGGGCGCTACTGTAAAGGCCGCCCAGCGCGGGAATGAAGAGACGGCGATTGGATGGAGGGAGATTCAATCGGATACTCCAGATTGTTGAAACTAGACATTGCGCATCAAGTTCACGTTTCGCGCGAGGTCAACTCAACAAGCCTTGATCCACGGAGCCTGCACCAGGCGGGAACCTCATTCGTGCCCAACCGTTATATTGGCAAGGCGGATGATCCGCTCCGCCTGAGGAAAAATTACAAGGAAGGACATGATATGAATTGGGATCAGGTCGAAGGCAATTGGGAACAGTTCAAGGGCAAGGTTCAGACCCAATGGGGTAAGCTGACCAATGATGACCTCGATGTCATCAAGGGTAACCGTCGCCAGCTGGCCGGGCGGATCCAGGAACGTTACGGCCATGCTCAGGATGCGGCCGACAAGGAAATCGACGATTGGCTTTCCCGCAGCTGATAGGTTTCTCAGATAGTTTCAAAAACCCCGCTTATCTGGCGGGGTTTTTTCATGCCTCACGGCTTTCGTGATATGAATAACTCCACCCTTTGCCTTCCTGAATAAAGCGAATATATCGCTGAGCGACACAGGCATCTGCGCGTCGGAGACCCGATCATGACTACCATTAAGGATACCCCCAAGCTTGTCACCGTTTTTGGCGGTTCAGGATTTATCGGCCGACATATCGTTCGTGCCCTTGCAAAGCGGGGATACCAGGTGCGCGTGGCTTGTCGCCGTCCCGAGCTTGCCAATTTTACGCAGCCTCTCGGAAATGTCGGACAGGTCCAGCCCGTCCAGGCCAATTTGCGTCAACGCGCATCGGTAGACCGTGCCGTGCAAGGCGCTGACTTCGTTGTCAACGCTGTCGGTGTTTTGTTTGAAAGCGGTCGCCAGACTTTCGATGCGGTGCATGATTTCGGCGCTCGGGCCGTTGCAGAAGCTGCGCGATCGGTTGGTGCTCCATTGACGCATCTTTCGGCCATCGGCGCAGCTGACGATTCGCAGTCTATTTACGGCCAGAGCAAGGCCAAGGGCGAAACCGCCGTGTTCGGAACCTTACCGAATTCTGTTGTGTTGCGCCCTTCCATCGTGTTCGGCCCCGAAGACAATTTCTTCAATCGCTTCGCCAATATGGCGCGCTATTCACCCGCCCTTCCGCTGATCGGTGGCGGGGAAACGCTGTTGCAGCCCGTATATGTCGGCGATGTCGCGGAAGCGGTTGCGCGTTCTGTTGACGGCCAGCTTGAGGCTGGCCAGATTTATGAACTCGGCGGCGCAGAAGTGCTGACATTCCGCGCTTGCCTGGAACATATGCTGGAAGTGATTGACCGCAAACGCGTTCTCATTTCCGTGCCTTGGCCTCTCGCACAACTCCAGGGTGCTATCCTGGAAAAGCTTCCCGGTGGCCTCCTCACCTCGGATCAGGTGACGATGCTGCGTAACGACAATGTCGTTTCGCCCGAAGCCGAGAAAACCGGACATACGCTGAATGGGCTGGGTGTCAAGGCAGAAACGCTGGATGCGGTTCTCCCAAGCTATTTGTGGCGTTACCGGCTGGCCGGGCAATATACGCGGGTCGGCAAACACGCCTGACCCGCGGGGCAGTTCAGCCAAGGGCCAGAAGCGCGATCAGACCCAAGCTGCCCACCAACAGTCGCCACCAGCCGAACAAGGCGTAGCCACGCTTCGAAATATAATCGAGCAAAGAGCGAACCACGATCACAGCCACGATAAAGGCTGCGATGAAACCTGCACCGATAATGGGCAGGTCGGCAGCCGACAGAACATCACGATTCTTGATCAGATCCAGCGTAAAGGCGCCAGCCATGGTCGGCATGGCAAGGAAGAAAGAAAATTCGGCAGCAGAGCGCTTGTCTGCACCCAACAATAAGGCACCGACAATTGTCGAACCCGACCGTGACGTTCCCGGGATCATCGCGAGGCATTGAAAGAGGCCAATCTTCAGACACAAGGAAAGCGGATATTCCGTGACATCGTGATAGATCGGCTCGATCTTTCTACGGTCCACCCAAAGCAATACCAAACCGCCCAATATCAGCGCGATGCAGATCGTCATCGGCGATTCGAAAAGTACCGTCTTGATGAAATCGTGCGCGATCATGCCGATCACGGCGGCCGGCATAAATGCGCATAAAATGCCGAGGACGAAATGCTGCGTACGACGATCACGGGGCAACGCTACCAGCATGCCCCACAACCGGCCGAAATAAACCGACAGAATTGCGAGAATGGCGCCAAGCTGGATCAAAACCTCGAAGGACTTGCCGGTTGATTCGAAACCCATGAAGTGCCCAACCAGCAAGAGATGCCCTGTGGAAGACACGGGAAGAAATTCCGTCAAGCCTTCAAGGGCGCCGAGAAGAAGCGCTTCAACGATTGTCTGGTCTGCCATCGGGAAATACCTTCCAGCCGAAGTTCCGGCACCGGTCTGTTATCGCGCTCTTCATCGCGCCTGAACCTTGCCCGAACCGTGTTGACGCATCGCCCTTGCTTGTCAGCGCCTGCAACAAATCCTATACGAGCAGCACAAGCCGCCTTCATACCTTGCGGCCATTACCGGGTTTGCCGGTCGAACACCAGCCACTCACCTCAGTTGCGGAAATGCTGACCCTATTTCATCATCCAATGTCCGCCGCCAGCCGGTACATACGCCTTATCTTCGGCGAATATGGCGAAGAACTCGCCTTGATCGAGGAAAAGCCATGGGCCCGGCGCAAGGAATTTCTCAGCCTCAATCCGGCGGGGTCGATTCCGGTTCTGCTTGCGGAAGGCGACATGCCGATCATTGGCGGAACCGTTATCTCCGAATATGTCGATGAAACCCGCGGTGTGTTGAAGCGCGAGCGGCGCTTGTTCGCCGATACATCGATCGACCGCGCAGAAATACGTCGGTTGGTGGACTGGTATCTCACCAAAACGGAGAACGAAGTCACCCGCCCGCTTGTGCGCGAACGGGTTTACAAGCCGCAAATGTCATCGGCGGAAGGTGGCGGCTCTCCCGATTCCGCGACGATCCGGACGGCCCGAGCCAACCTCAAGCAGCATATGAAATACACCAACTGGCTGGCTGGCACGCGCAACTGGCTGGCTGGCGACCGCATCACCTATGCCGACATGGCAGGCGCCGCGACGCTTTCCGTGCTCGATTATCTTGGCGAGATAAACTGGAGCGACAACCCGGCGGCCAAGGACTGGTATACGCGTATGAAATCGCGTCCGGCCTTCCGCTCTCTCCTGGCCGATCGGGTACGCGGCACCTCACCGACGTCGCATTACGCGGATCTGGACTTCTGACAATGTCTGCTGCGGCTTCCGGGAGGGCGACGCGGTTGCGGGCTTTCCTCGAAGCCGAGGCAAGGGCAATCGGATTCGACACGATCGGCGTGACGGGACCGGACACGATCCCGCAGGCACCTAAGCGTTTGCAGGTTTTCCTGGCCAATGGCCATCATGGCTCAATGGACTGGCTGGAAAGCCGGGCCGATGAGCGCGGCGACCCGCAAACATTGTGGCGCGACGTGCGCAGCGTCATCATGCTGGGCATGAATTACGGACCGGACAGCGATCCCCGCGCCATTCTTCCACGCAAGGACCGTGCGGCAATCTCCGTTTATGCGCAGAACCGGGATTACCACGATGTGGTGAAGGGCAAGCTGAAAATGCTTGCCGGCAAGTTCGCGGCCCGTGCCGGCGCCGATGTGAAGGTTTTTGTCGACACTGCACCCGTGATGGAAAAGCCGCTTGCTGGCCAGGCGGGACTTGGCTGGCAGGGCAAGCACACCAATCTCGTCAGCCGCGGATTCGGCTCCTGGCTGTTTCTGGGCTCGATCTTCACCACCGCCGACCTCGAACGCAACACTGCCGTGATCGACCATTGCGGGCGCTGCACCGCCTGCCAGGATGCCTGCCCGACCGCCGCCTTCCCCGCCCCCTACCGGCTCGATGCACGGCGCTGCATTTCCTATCTTACCATTGAGAACAAGGAGCCCATCCCGCATGAGTTTCGCAAGGCGCTGGGCAACCGGATCTATGGCTACGACGACTGCCTTGCCGCCTGCCCCTGGAACAAGTTTGCCCAGATCGCGCGGGAAGCGAAATTCACCGCCCGCGACGAGTTGCGCGCCCCACGCCTTGGGCATCTGCTGACGCTGGACGACCCGGCTTTTCGTGCGCTTTTCAGCGGTTCGCCAATCAAGCGGATCGGCCGGGACCGCTTCCTGCGCAATGTGCTGGTCGCGGCCGGCAATTCGGGTGACCATGCCTTGATCGCGCCCTGCAAAGCGCTTCTGGACGACCCGAACCCGCTTGTTCGCGGCGCAGCCGTTTGGGCGCTGTCGCAACTGCTCCCCGCTGCGGATTTCCAGGCGCTGGCGCAGCAGCAGCGCGGTGAGCCAGACAAAACCGTTCGCGATGAATGGGAAATGGCGGGTTCAGCCATGGAGATTGGATAATGCGGTTCCTGATTTTCGGCGCAGGCTTTTCAGGACGAGCCATTGGCCGTCGCCTGGCCGCATCCGACATCCCGGTTTCAGGCACGACACGCTCGGAAGAAAACTTCCCGCGCCTGACGCAGGCTGGCATCAGGCCATTCGTCTTCAATGGCAGCATCCCGGATGCGCTCGCAGATGAGCTTGCACGCACCACCCATCTTGTTGTTTCGGCCGCTCCCGGTTCGGAAGGCGACCCGGTCTTGAACGCGGCTGGCGATCTTTTGCGCGACCATGCTCCAGCCTTGCAATGGATCGGCTATCTTTCGACGGTGGGCGTTTATGGCGACCATGGCGGCGATTGGGTGAGCGAGAACGACACGCGCGCGCCCACCTCCAAACGCGGTCGCGAACGGGTGCAGGCGGAACAGGCTTGGACGCAATTCGGGACAGAGCGCGGCATCCCGGTCGCACTGCTGCGACTGGCCGGCATCTATGGACCCGGCCGCAACGCCTTCATGAAGCTTGAGGATGGCGTGGCGAAGCGCGTGATCAAGCAAGGCCAGGTGTTTAACCGGATCCATGTCGAGGATATTGCAGGCGCCACTGAGTTTCTTGCGCGCAAGCAACTGGGCGGGGCGTTCAATATTGCCGATAACGAACCCGGCCCGCCGCAGGATGTGATCTGCTATGCCGCCGGACTTCTCGGCATGGCGCCACCGCCGGAAATTCCCTTTGAGGAAGCGCAGATGTCGCCGATGGCGCGCTCCTTTTATGGCGACAACAAGCGCGTATCGAATGCCCGGCTGAAAGAGGCCGGCTATCGGTTTGAATTTCCCGACTACCGCATGGCGCTGGAGGCCATGATGCAGGCCGGCAACTGGCGAAAGGAAGCTGTACGCGATTGAGCTTTGCGCGGCGCGCGTTAAGCTTTCATTAAGCATGGTGATCGAAGGATCACGGGATGCGGCCATCGGGCTGCGGGAGTTTTTCGATGCCTCAATCCAACTGGCTTCGCGCCCTTCTTGGCTGTGCGGCTTTGGCTTCAGCCTGTTTTGCGGCAAGCGCCGACCCGCTGGCAAAGGATCTGTTCGGTTCCAAGCCATTGCCTGCGGCGATGCCTGCGAAGTCTTACGGATTTTATTCCAAGGGCTGTTTTGCAGGTGGCGTGGCAATCTCGGTGGATGGCCCGAACTGGCAGGCCATGCGCTTGTCACGCAATCGCCGCTGGGGGCATCCGGAACTGATCCAGACGCTTGAGCGCCTGTCTCGCGACGGAGCAAAAGATGGCTGGAACGGGCTGATGCTGGGCGATATTTCCCAACCGCGCGGCGGGCCGATGCTGTCGGGCCATGCGTCTCACCAGATCGGCCTCGATGCAGACATCTGGTTCACGCCGATGCCCAACCGTCGCCTTTCGGCCTCCGAGCGCGAAAGCTTCGAGCCGCGTTCGATGATCAAGAAAGGCGGGCTGACGGTCGATGACCGCCTGTGGACGCCTGCCCATGCCGCGATCCTGAAACGCGCTGCCAGCTATTCCAATGTCGAGCGTATTCTGGTGCATCCCGGCATCAAGAAGAAGCTTTGCGACACGGTGCGCGGTGACCGCAGCTGGCTGAACAAGGTTCGCCCGTTCTGGGGCCATGACTACCATTTCCATGTCCGCATCGGCTGCCCGGACGGATCGACCGGATGCAAGGCACAGGAGTCCACAGGATCGGGAGACGGCTGCGACAAGTCGCTGGCCTGGTGGTTCACCGACGAACCGTGGCGGCCCGCCACCGGCCCGCAAAAGCCGCGCGCACGCGATGTCATGACGATGGCGAGCTTGCCGAAGGCTTGTCAGGCTGTGCTTGAAGCCCGGTCTCCCCGCTCGGAAGCTTCGGTAACGGTCGGTGGGGGCGCAACCCGCGCAGCCTCGGTTCTTCCTGTGGTGTCTGCTTCGACGCCTGATCTTCCCACGGCAATTCCGGTGCCGACACCACGGCCTGCGAACCAATAAATCTATTGCAACACTTGGCTACGCGCTCATTCCGGATTACCTCTCAACCGATTTAATCCGGGATGGCCATGGTTCATCATATTGCCCTCATCGCGCATGATCTGAAGAAGGACGACCTTGTCGCGTTCGTTCAGGCGCATACGGCTTTTTTTGAGACATGCAGCATCGTGGCGACCGGCACCACAGGCGGTCTCGTCAAGGCGGCCTCCCCGCAACTTGATGTAACGCCCTTGAAAAGCGGCCCGCTTGGCGGGGATCAGCAGATTGGCGCGATGATCGCGGAAGGCAAAATCGACACGCTGATCTTTTTTGTCGATCCGCTGACGCCGATGCCGCACGATGTCGATGTCAAGGCTTTGATGCGGCTCGGGATCGTTTACGATATTGCGATGGCTCTCAACCGGGCATCTGCCGAAGTTCTGGTCCGCGCCCTGGAAATGGACGCAGGTGGACTGCGGATAAGCGAATTGAAGGACAAGGCATGATCCCTGGCGGTGACGATACGGTTTTGAAGTTTCCTGTCCTGATCGGCGATATCGGCGGCACCAATGCACGCTTTGCGATCCTGACTGGCCCGCATGCCGATCCCAAGGAGTTTCCGGTCGTCCAAACCGCCGATTTCGAGACGATCGACGACGCGATCCAGACCGCCATTCTGGATCGAACCTCCCTGCGCCCGATCTCGGCGGTTCTGGCAGTCGCCGGTCCTGTCAAAGGCGCCGAAATCCGTTTGACGAATTGCCCCTGGGTTGTGCGCCCGCAAAGCCTGTTCGATGGGCTGGGCTTTTCGGAACTGATTGTTCTGAACGATTTCGAGGCACAGGCTCTGGCTGTGGTTGCGTTGGGCGAAAGCGATCTCGAACAGATTGGCGGCGAAAAAGGTGACCCGACGGGCAGCCGCGTCGTGCTTGGGCCTGGAACGGGCCTAGGCGTCGCCGGCTTGATCCATGCTTGCCATACCTGGGTTCCTGTCCCCGGCGAAGGCGGGCATATGGATCTCGGCCCACGCACGCAACGGGATCATGCGATCTGGCCGCATGTCGAACCGATCGAGGGGCGTATCTCCGGTGAGCAATTGCTGTGCGGGCGCGGTCTCGTCAACCTTTACCGCGCGATCGCCAGGGCGGACGGAAAAGCCCCCATTTACTGCACGCCGGCAGAGATCACGGCGCATGCGTTGGATAAATCCGATGCAATCGCCAGCGAAGCGGTGGAGCTTTTTGTGACCTATCTCGGCCGCACGGCTGGCGACCTCGCTTTGGTATTCATGAGCCGCGGCGGTGTGTTCCTCACCGGGGGCATTGCGCAGAAGATTATTCCTGCGCTGAAAAGCGGTGCTTTCCGTACTGCTTTCGAGGATAAGGCACCGCACAGCCAGTTGCTGCGCTCCATGCCTGTTTATGTGATTACCCACCCTCTTGCAGCTTTGGCAGGCATCGCCGCCTATGCGCGTATGCCAGCTTTGTTCGGCGTCGAAACGAAAGGACGCCGCTGGTCTGCTTGAACGAAATCGTGTCGACTGTTGTGTTTCGCCAATCGCCGATAGAAATACGCGTCTGCTTTGATTATGAAGGCGCGAACGGTCGGCAGGTCTCGCGGCCTCACAGCGAATATGGACGAGCGGTTGGCGCCCAAACTGAAGCAAGACGCGATTTCTCCTAGACCAGGCCTTTTCCAGGGTGAAAGCATTGCGATCCTCAAACGCATGCTTTCCGAAAACGGCCGAGAATATTTCTGGTCTTATGCCGTTGCGGTGATCTGCCTTCTGGCGATCGCGGCGACTACGGCCTTCAGCGCATGGATCATGCGAGATGTGATCGATGAAATCTTTGTGAATGCGCGCGCCGATCTCATAGCCCTGATCTCTGGTGCCATCTTTGCGGCCTTTCTGATCCGAGGCATCGCGGGTTATGCGCAATCCGTCATTCTGGCGCGGGTCGGCAACAACCTCGTGGCCCGCTACCAGAAGCGCATTTTCGACCACTTGATGAAGCTGGGCATCAACTTCTTTCACGATCAACGCTCGGGTCAGCTTGCTGCGCGCATCACCGAAAACGTCAACGGCGTGCGCGATCTGCTTTCCATGACGCTAACCTCGATTGCTCGGGATCTCGTTTCGCTTCTGGCTCTGGTTGGCGTGATGATCTTTCAGGATCCGTTTCTGGCCATGATTGCATTGTTGATCGGCCCGCCATTGATCTTCGCCGTCAACAAGCTGATGCGCCGGCTGCGCAAGGCGGCGCGAAAGGCGGTTGTGGTCAATTCCCGCCTGGTCGGAGCCATTCAGGAAGCGACGCAAGGCGTGGCAATCGTCAAGGCCTTCACGATGGAAGACCAGCTTTCTCGCCGCATCTCGGTCCTGATCGGCGAAGCCGAAGCACGCGCGAACAAAATTGCCAGCGTTTCCGAACGCACAACGCCGATTGCCGAAATTCTGGCCGGCATCGCGGTGGCTGGTGTGATCGCTTATTCCGGTTACCGAGCCGCCTATGAACAATTGCCACCCGGTGCCGTATTCGCATTTATCACGGCCTTGATGCTGGCTTACGATCCCGCACGCCGGCTTGCCCGTGTTCAGGTGAATTTGGAAAAATCTCTGGTCAATGCGCGGATGATCTATGAGATCCTGGATATCGAGCCTCATCAACGCGATGTAGCCGGCGCCACGGGGCTCGCCGTGGCCAATGGTGCTATCCGGTTTGAGGCAGTCGATTTTTCTTACGACGAGACGTTACCGGTTTTGCGTTCGGTGAGCTTCAACGCCGGTGCAAATCAAACAACCGCAATCGTCGGAAGTTCTGGTGCAGGAAAGTCCACGCTGATTTCGCTGCTTTTGCGCTTTTACGATCTCGATGCCGGGCGCATCATTATCGATGGCCAGGATATCGCGCAGGTCACAAAGCAATCGCTGCGTAGCCAGATTGCCTATGTGTCTCAACAGCCTTACCTGTTTGAAGGCAGCATCCGGGACAATATCCGTTACGGGCGCCCCGATGCGAGCGATGCCGAGGTCGAGGAAGCCGCACGCGTGGCATTTGCGGACGCGTTCATCCGCGCTCAAACCGATGGCTATGAAACCCAGGTCGGTGAAGGCGGCGCCACGCTGTCCGGTGGACAACGACAGCGAGTTTCGATCGCACGTGCGATTTTGCGCGACGCGCCGATACTCGTTCTCGACGAAGCGACATCTGCGCTGGACAATGAATCGGAAGCCAAGGTTCAAGCTGCGCTGGAACAGGTGATGCAGGGCAGGACAACCATTGTGATTGCACACCGCATGTCTACAGTCGTCAGGGCAGACAAGATCGTCGTGATGGATTCCGGCCAGGTTGTCGAACAAGGCACGCATGGCGAGCTTCTGGCTGACCGCAACGGCATCTATTCGCGCTTCCATCGCTTGCAAACCGAAAAGGGCCTGGAGCTGGTCGATGATCGTTCGCCTGCTCTCGACACAGACGTTCAAGGAAAGGCGCACTCATGAATGATATTCGGGAAAGCGCTCCCATGCGGCTTGTCGTGGTTGGCGCTGGCGGACGCATGGGGCATGCGCTGATCCGAACTGTCGCGGAAACAAGCGTTACCACTCTCGTGGGCGCGGTCGAGCGAAGCGGGTCCGATGCAATTGGACGCGATGCCGGCGAGCTTGCCGGTGTGGGTCTGCTGGGCGTTGCTGTCACCGACGATCCCTTGCCTGTATTCGCGAAAGCCGACGGCATATTGGATTTTACCTCTCCTGCCGCCACAATCCTGTTTGCGGGCTATGCTGCGCAGGCGCGTATCGCTCACGTGATCGGCACCACGGGTTGCAGCCGGGAGGACGAGGCACGCATTGCGGCTGCAGCGCGCCACGCGCCGATCGTCAAATCCGGAAATATGAGCCTGGGCGTCAATCTTCTCGCAGCGCTTGTCGAACAAGCCGCGCGCGCCATGCCAGCCGCCGACTTCGATCTCGAAATTCTTGAAATGCACCATCGCCACAAGGTCGACGCGCCTTCCGGTACGGCTCTCCTTCTCGGAGAGGCCGCTGCGAAAGGCCGCGATATTTCCTTGCCCGAAAACAGCACGCGATCTCGCGACGGGCATACGGGCGCGCGCGAATCCGGCACGATCGGCTTTGCCACTTTGCGCGGCGGATCGGTGGTTGGCGATCATTCGGTCATTTTGGCCGGAACAGGCGAACGGATCATTCTCTCCCATCAGGCTGAGGACCGTTTTATCTTTGCACGAGGCGCGATCCGAGCAGCCTTGTGGGCGCGATCGCGAAAGCCAGGTCTTTATTCGATGCGCGATGTGCTTGGTCTCGAATAGATTTCGATATTGACGATGTGATTTGGGAGAAAACAGATGTCCGGTACCCTTGTGCTCGTGCGCCATGGTCAAAGCGAATGGAATTTGCAAAATCTTTTCACGGGCTGGCGCGATCCCGGGCTGACAGAACAGGGCGTCAGTGAAGCGAAGGCGGCGGGCACCAAGCTTGCCGCGCTCGGATTGAAATTCGATCAGGCTTTTACGTCGGATCTTTCAAGAGCTCAAAAAACCTGCGCGCTTATTCTCGAAGGTGTCGGCCAAGACAACCTTGAAACCGTACGAAATCAGGCCCTGAACGAGCGGGATTATGGTGATCTTTCCGGTCTCAACAAGGATGATGCCCGCGCAAAATGGGGCGAAGACCAGGTGCACATCTGGCGCAGATCTTACGATGTTCCCCCTCCCGGCGGCGAAAGCCTCCGTGACACGGGCGCACGCGTTTGGCCGTATTATATGCATGACATCCAGCCGCACATATTGCGCGGTGAAACCGTTCTCGTTGCCGCGCATGGCAATTCCCTGCGCGCCCTGATCATGGCTCTTGACGGACTGACCGGCGAGGAAGTCGTTTCCATGGAACTCGGCACGGGTGTACCCGTCATCTACAAGCTCAACGCGGATTCCACTGTCGCTTCCAAGGACATTCTTTAAAGCCCCTGAACGGCTCTGGAACGCGAAACCGCCGAAAGCTTTCCTTGCGGTATCGCCTGCGCGGAAAGTTTGTTGGAAATGGCAAAGATTGGCGTTGACACATTAGGGCGCCGCACGTAAATCGGCGGCGCACACCTGCCCAGGTGGCGGAATTGGTAGACGCGCACGGTTCAGGTCCGTGTGCCGCGAGGCGTGGAGGTTCGAGTCCTCTCCTGGGCACCATCGACCTCCCACTACCAATGAGGTCAGATCCTTAATCCCAATCAGTATGCTGCGCTCGCCATTGTGTGTGACAAAGGTGCGCATCGTTGCTCTATCGATTGGTTCGCCCCATGCGGCGCAAAGGCCCATCTCTCTAGTAGTTCAATCAACGCATCCCGGCTGACCTCTTGGGTCGTGTTGCTGGCTTGAAGCTTGAAATTCGGGTGGGTGAGGAGATTGTCCCTCTCACCATCTCGGCTAACGCTGGCCTGCTGCCGGTTTCGTGGACACCGAGATAAGGTGTTTAATGGAACTGGAGAGTTGGAATGCAGAGAAGAAAGTTCAGCCGCGAGTTCAAGCTTGAGGCAGTGAGATTGGTAAACGATCACGGCGTCGCGGTGGCAGGCAGCCCGCGATCTGGATCTCCACGAGAATGTGCTGCGCAGATGGTTCCGGCAATTTGCCGACGATCCGCAGCATGCCTTTGCCAGGCACGGTCAGATGAAGCCGGAGCAGTTGGAGATCGAGCGGTTGCGTAAGGAGTCGCGCTCCTGCCGGAGAAGTTCGTTCTCCCTGCGCAGCCGGGCAAGCTCCTTGTTCACGTGCTAGTGAGGACCAGCAAGCAGATCCTGCTCCGCGAAACTCTGTCGCCAACAACCCAGCGTCGAATTTCCCGATCCCAAGACCCGCCGCAACAGACGTTATGTCTCGACCGCTCGTCAGAATCCGAACAGCCTCCCGTTTTGAACTCTTATGTAAACTCGCGCTGCTTCAATTCCATTTCTCCGGTCAGTTGATCCTAACAGAAGCCCTCCACTTCGAAGGGAAGCTGTTCGCCGGACTGAGCGCTCGGTTTCAGCGACGAAAAGAAGCTCTCCATCGCAGCATTGTCCCCAGACATCGCCTGACCGGCTCATCCAGCCGGTGATGCCGTGAGCGGCCATCAGGCGCTGGAACTGCTCGCTGGTGTATTGGCTGCCTTGGTCGCTGTGATGCAGCAGGCTGTCAGGCTTGCCTCTTCGCTAGATCGCCACGATCATGGCGTCGGTGACAAGTTGAGCTGTCATCTCCCCCTTCATCGCCCAGCCGACAACACGTCGTAAGAACAGGTCGATAACGGCGGCGACGTACGGCTACATGGGCAAGGTCCCGTGAGAAATCGCAGCGTGGAGATCACGACGCGATGCCTGCCTACAAGCCGCACCAGGCGGACGAACCTCAGCCAGCTTTAAAAGGCTGGGCCGATTTCGAGCGTGATGGACCCGTGGGCTAACGTGGTGTCGAGACGTTACCCACCTGACGGCGGCTTTAGGCGGCTGATTTGTTTCTCGTCCACAGACGCTTTGGCCGCCGTTTGCTTGCTGTGAGTGCCTGTTTGTTTCTTCCCGATTGCTTCCAATATGATTCCGGCGCTTTTCGGGACAAACAGGAACAGCCTCCCGAGGGAGGCTTAAGCCTTTGATATTGCTTGCTGATTTTGGTTGCGGGGGTAGGATTTGAACCTACGACCTTCAGGTTATGAGCCTGACGAGCTACCGGGCTGCTCCACCCCGCGTCACCAAGATACCGGGTACTGGCCCGGGAGCGAAGTCAGGCGTAGCCT
>JAFAGL010000018.1 GCA_023422735.1 Pseudomonadota bacterium | reverse complement strand
TCCTGCCCGGCTGTTCCGCTGCAAGCGCATGGCGTGCCGTATGGCGCGATGCGCGCAAGCATCGTTCGCCGAACGCCGGCTGGCCGGAAGCCGCTTTTGCCGGTGCTCTTGGTTTGGCGCTCAATGGACCGCGCTCTTACGGCGGCGTGCCCACCAGCGACGCGATCATGGGAGAAGGCGGGAAGCGTGACGCGACCGCTGCCGATATCCGTCGTGCCTTGCGCCTTTATTGGGCAGCCGACCTGCTGATGGTGGCTATGCTCGGAATAGCCGCACTGGCGACTTTCATCGCGCATGGCTGAGCATGGCGTCGAGATCGAGATGCTGTTCGCAATGCGCTGCCAGCCCATCGAGCACCGCATCGACGCTGGCCTCGTAATCAGCAAGCTGCGAAACCCCGCCAAGTCGGTTCAGCCAGGCCGCCCGCTGCATATCATCAGCAAAGAAACCATGCACATAGGTGCCAGAAACTAATCCATCAGATGAGGTTGCGCCGTCCTGTCGCCCGTCAGAAAATGTGGCGAAAGCGCGTGTCGTTTCCGGCCCCTCGGTCCTTCCGACATGCATCTCGTAGCCCCAGAACGAAACGCCATCTGCCGTTCTTCCGGTGACGGGGTGAAGCGCTTTGTTTCCGGTAAGAACCGTGTCGACATCGAGCAGCCCCAGCCCGTCGATCCGATTGGCAGGTCCTTCGATGCCGTCCGGATCGCTGATCGTGCGCCCCAACATCTGGAAGCCGCCACAAAGTCCCAGCACATGCCCGCCGCGGCGAATATGGGCTTGAAGATCAATATCGAAACCCGCTTCTTTCAGCACTTTGAGATCGGCGATCGTCGCCTTCGATCCCGGCAGCAATACGAGATCCGCATCGCCTGGCAGTGCGGTTCCCGGCCAGATACGCACAAGCTCGACATCGGGTTCGGCTTCGAGCGGATCGAGATCGTCAAAATTGGAGATGGATGGCAGGATCGGCACAGCGACCCGCACCTTTCCGGTCTCTGTTTTCCGCGTCGATTTCGCCGTCAGCGCCAGCGCATCTTCTGCGGGAAGCCGTTTCGCATCTTCGAAATGGGGTAAAAGTCCGAAAGAGCGCCAGCCGGTTGCGTCGGCAATCGTCACCATTCCGGCATCGAACAGTGAGGGGTCGCCCCGGAAGCGATTGACGAGAAAGCCGCAGATCATGGCGGCATCGCCCGGATCGACCACATGTTTGGTGCCGACAAGGCTGGCAATCACCCCGCCGCGATCGATATCGCCGATCAACACCACCGGTATGTCGGCAGCGCGTGCAAAGCCCATATTGGCAATGTCGTTGGCGCGCAGATTGACTTCCGAGGCACTTCCGGCCCCCTCGATCAGAACCAGATCAGCCTCTGCCTTCAAGTGCTGGAAACTCGCCAGCACCTGCGACATCAACCCGGCCTTCATGCCTTGATACGCACGCGCATCGGCATTGCCGATCACCTTGCCCTGCACGACGACCTGCGCGCCGACCTGGCTTTGCGGCTTCAATAGAATGGGGTTCATGTGAACGGTCAAAGGCGTGCGGCAAGCCAGCGCCTGCAGCGCCTGCGCTCGACCGATTTCGCCGCCGTCGCTCGTTACCGCAGCATTGTTCGACATGTTCTGCGGCTTGAAGGGTCGCACCTTCAGCCCACGATTGGCAAAGGCGCGGCACAGGCCTGCGACCACCAGCGACTTGCCGACATCCGAACCGGTGCCCTGGAACATCAGCGCCTTGGCGGTCATGCGGCTAGAACTCGATGCCTTGTTGCGCTTTCACGCCCGCAGAAAAATGGTGTTTCGTCGCCGTCATTTCCGTTACCAGATCCGCCGCTTCCACCAGCGCGGGTTTGGCGTTGCGTCCTGTCACGACCACATGCAGGTCAGGTCGGCGCGCAGACAGCGCTGTTACCACCGCCTCAAGATCGAGATAGTCGTAGCGCAGGGCAATATTCAGCTCATCGAGAATGATCAGCCCGATGCTTGGGTCAGCCAGCAGTTCCTCGGCCTTTGCCCAGGCCCGTTCTGCGGCGGCAATGTCACGCTGCAGATCCTGCGTTTCCCAGGTGAAGCCTTCGCCCATCGTGTGCCATACGACCTGATCGCCGAAGCGCTTGAACGCGTCCATCTCGCCTGTGTGCCAGGCGCCTTTCACGAATTGCACAACGCCGACGCGCTTGCCGTAACCCAGCATCCTCAGCGCCAATCCGAACGCCGCAGTCGTCTTGCCCTTGCCGGGACCCGTATTGACGATCAGCAGGCCCTTCTCGACCTTCTTTTCGGCGACTTCGGCATCCTGCACCTGCTTGCGCTTTTCCATCTTTGCCTTGTGGCGGGCAGCTTCGGCAGGGTCGATTGAAGTCATGTCATTTCACCTTCATTGGCAGGCCGGCAACCATGAACGACACCTCGTCGGCCAGTGCCGCAACCGCCTGGTTCAGTCGTCCCTGTTCATCACGGAAGCGTCGAGCCAAGGCGTTTTCCGGGACGATGCTCAGCCCCACTTCGTTTGAAACGACATACCAGGGACCTGTGGGTACGGCCAGAACCGCGCACAGATCACGCACCGAGGTTTCAAGATCGTGATCGCCGAGCATGATGTTGGTCAGCCAAAGCGTCAGGCAATCGAGAAGAACCGGCGTGCCGGCGGGCAGGGATCGCAATGTCTCTGTCAGTTCAACTGGCGCGTCGAGCGTGTGCCAGCCTTGCGTGCGCCGCGCTTGATGTTGCGCGATCCGACCCCGCATTTCATCATCGTAAGCCTGCGCCGTGGCGATATAAGTCCACGGCGCGGGAAGGGCGGTGATCAGTCGTTCGGCATGCGCGCTCTTTCCCGAACGCGCACCGCCGAGCAGAAAAACCAGCCGCCTTTGATCGCTGCCGCCTTGTTCAGGCAAAATGCGGCCTTGGCGCAACCACGTCCTTCATGACGCGACTGCGCAGCAGCGCGATGGCGCCGCCCAGCACGGCCCAGAACAGGAGGTTGGACACGGTGACATTCACCACAAACTGGTGATGCAGCAGTTCCGGAATGGGCGATTCGTGGCTTTCCGGCTGCGGCGCACCGATCAGATGCGGCGCAACAAGCAGAATGACGCCGAGAATCGCTGGCCAGGTGGCCCGACCAAAGGCGATCAACCACAGGCCACCCGCCGTTGCGGCAACTGTTGCGACCCACCAGATCTGCCGCGCCATCAAATCCGCTGCCGGCATGGCTGGCAGTTCAGGCGGAAGGCCGAGACCAGGCGCGAGCGTAAAAGCGGTGAAGCCGGCCAGACCCCAAAGCAGACCCTGCCGCAGGGTGGCGATACCGCCGGCAAATTCCGACGCAACAACCAGAAGCAGGGCGAAACCGATCCCGGTCACCACATTGGCAAGGGCCGTATAAGCGGTGCGCTCGGTACCGTCTGCGGGCGCCCAGCCTTCTTCGTCATGTTCATGCGCGGCTTCGGTTGTGACGGCGCCATGGTCATGCGCGGGCTCGGAGTTTTCGAAAGTTTCCGCTTCAAGAATCAGCGGCACCGTGGTGGTGATCTGCATCGCGGTCATGACAAGACCGGCGCAAAGCCCGGCCAGCGCCGCGAGGAACACGACGTTACGAAACATGCTCATCGGATTTCTCCCTGATTAATGGCAGGGAAAGGCCATGGAATGGCGATAATCGTGACCGGCATTATGCACGGCCTCGATATGTGAAAAACCGACAAAGCCGATCACCAGAATGCCGAGCAACGCCGCCATGGCGAGCGGCAAGGCTTGGGTTTGAACCGTTGCGCCGGTTCCTGCGATTGCAGATGTGTTCATGATGTCCCTTCCGCCCTCCACCCGAGGGCTACATTTCCAGTTCCATGTCGATGGCAGGTTTCCTGGCTTGCGACTCCAACGCTGCGACCGACCTTCCCGGATTGTTTCCAGTGGCATTCGGCACAACTCGTCACTCACAGTTGCGGGGGCAGCCGCGGGTTTGGATCTCTCCGCACCGCGTTCCCTTCAATCCTCTCGCGGGAACCATCAACGGCTTCAGCATAGTGGTTTCACACTTTCGTGCAATCGGATTTGCGACGGCGGATGTTCGATCACCGTGAGGCACAATCGTCGCGTTGACGACAAAACGTGCAAAGCCTAAAACCACAAGCGACGGTCCTTTGGCAGCAACGCCGGAGGCTAAGAGGGAATGCGGTGCGCGCAAGCCATTCCGCAGCTGTCCCCGCAACTGTGATCGGGTGAGCGACCTTTCCGAGAGCCACTGGGCCTTGCGCCTGGGAAGGCGGAAACGGGCGTGTTGATCCGAGAGCCAGGAGACCTGCCGTCGCAAGATTGACCTCAAAGTCCGGCGGGAGACGCGGACAGGGAGACGAGTTTGACGGTTGATTCCCCGGCAGTTGCTGCGCGTGAAGCTGCGCAGGACGATCCATCCAATTTATCGGCAGTCACGGTGCTGGTTTGCAGCTCATGTCGCTTGCGTGACCAGCCGGCGGAGGATGTTCGTCCCGGTGCGCGTCTGCTTGCCGCCGTCCGCGAAGCTGCGCGCGATACGGATATTGCCGTGAAAAGCGTTGGATGCCTTGGCAATTGCCGACGTGGCATCAGCGTCGCGATGCTGCGTGAAGGCGGCTGGAGCTATCTGTTCGGCGAACTTGATGAGCAAAGTGCGGATGACGTGATCGCCGGAGCCGAGCTTTTCGCCGCGTCTTCCGATGCCTTCATCCCGTTTCGTGCCCGTCCCGAAAGCCTCAAGCGCGGTTTGATCGCGCGTATTCCGACATTCGATCATCTGAAGGATCTGCCATGAGCGTTTCTGTCGACCGCGTCCCGTGCACCGTCGTCACCGGTTTTCTTGGAGCGGGCAAGACCACGCTTCTGCGGGCCATGCTGGAGAAGTCAGGCGACAAACGCATTGCTATTCTTGTGAATGAGTTCGGCGATGTCGGCATCGACGGCGAAATCCTGAAAAGCTGCGGTGTCGAGAATTGCCCGGACGAGAACATCATCGAGCTCGCAAATGGGTGCATTTGCTGCACGGTGGCCGATGATTTCGCCCCCGCGCTCGATCAGATTCTCGCCATTGAGCCCAAGGTCGATCACATCCTGATCGAAACCTCAGGCCTGGCGCTCCCCAAGCCGCTGATCCAGGCGTTTCAGTGGCCGGCAATCAAAAGCCGCGTTACCGTGGATGGCGTGGTGGCGGTGGTCGATGGTCCAGCGCTTGCGCAAGGCCAGGTCGCGACCGACATGGAGGCGCTCCAGGCCCAGCGCGCAGCCGACGAATCGCTCGATCACGACGATCCGGTCGAAGAAGTTTTCGACGATCAGATCGCCTGCGCAGATCTCATCGTATTGTCGAAAAGCGATCTGCTTGATCCCGATGCTCTCTCGCGTGCCGAAACGCGCATTGCCGATCATTTGCCGCGGGCAGTGAAGATCGTGCCGAGCGCCAATGGCCAGATCGATCCTGCGGTGTTCCTGGGGCTTGGCCTTGCCGTCGAAGATGACATCGAGAACCGCAAAACCAGCCATGATGGCCATTTCGATCATGAACATGACGATTTCGACACATTCATCGTCGAACTGCCCGCAATCACCGATCCGGATGCGCTTGCGGCCAAGGTTGCGAAGGCGGCCGAAGCGCAGAACGTCCTGCGGTTGAAAGGCTTTGCCGAAGTGTCCGGCAAGCCGATGCGTTTGCTCGTTCAGGCGGTTGGTCCTCGTGTCGCGCATTATTATGATCGTCCCTGGAAGGCTGATGAAGCCAAGGGCACGCGCCTTGTTGTCATCGGGCTGAAGGGGATCGACCACGCGGCAATCGAGAATATTCTCGCCGCGTGATACAGTTGCGCCCATGCACATCCTCGCAACCACGACCGCTTCGCTTGACGACCTGATCGAACCTGTCGATCTGGGTCAGCAGCCTGCGGATCTGGTTGCGCTGTCTTTCTCCGACAGCGATCTGGCAAGCCTCCAGCATGCCGCTAACACCGACCCGAGCCTGCCTGAGTTACGGCTGACGGCGTTGCGTGACCTGCGTCATCCCATGTCCGTCGATCTCTGGGTCGATCGCATTGCGAGCAAGGCGAAGGTCATCGTGGTGCGCGTTCTCGGCGGTTACGACTGGTGGCGCTATGGCTGCGAGCGGCTGGCCGAAACGGCGCGCCGTAATGGCGTGAAACTGGCGCTTTTGCCCGGCGAATGCCGTGTTGAAGACGAGAGGCTTGCGGCCTTGTCGACAATGGAGCCGGCTGAACGCCTGGCTTTGCTTGGCTGTTTTCGCGAGGGCGGAAGCGCCAATCTGCGCCGCGTGGTCGAGCGCATGGCGATGCTTGCGGGGCAGGATCGCGCGGTTGAAGAAGCCGAGCCTTTGCCACGCGCCGGATATCATCGCCTGGTTGACGACGGTATCGGCGCGCCAGTTCTGATCCTGTTTTATCGCTCCATGCTGCTTGCTGACGATGTCGCGCCGATCGACGCTCTGGCGGACGCTCTTGTGGCGCGTGGTCTTCGCCCCATTTCGATTTATGTGTCGAGCTTGAGGGAGGCGTCGGTCGAAGCCTTCCTGCGCGAGGCCGTCATCGTTCACTCTCCGGCAGCGATCCTGACGGCGACGGCTTTCGCAAGTGGCGCGGAACCGGGCGCTGATACGCTTTTCGATAATTTCGCAGTGCCCGTGTTTCAGATCGTCACTGCTACGACGCGGCGCGAGGCGTGGGTGGAAGGTCCACGTGGTCTGGCGCCAGCCGATCTCGCCATGCACGTCGTCCTGCCCGAGCTTGACGGGCGCATTCTGGCAGGCGCCATCTCCTTCAAGGAAGCTGGCTTGCTGCCAGGTGGCCCGCAGGTGAACCGGCCAGAGCCGGATCGCGTTGCGCATGTTGCTGAACGGATCAGCGCTTTCCTGCAGCTCAGAGCCACGCCGCCTGCCGAGCGTAAGGTAATGATCCTGATCCCGGATTATCCGGCTGCGGCAGGTCGAACGGGATATGCCGTCGGGCTCGATGTTCCGGCGAGCGTGTTGGCCATGCTCGAAGATTTGCGTGCTGCGGGCTACAGCGTGGGCGAGATTCCATCGCTTTCTCGTGAACTCATACAATGCCTTCAGAATGATATTGAAGCCATTGATATTGCTGAATATAGGAAAGCGTTTCTTGCTTTGCCGGAAACTGTCCAAAAGGCGCTCGAAGCGACATGGGGCGAGCCGGTACTGGACGCAGACAACAATGGCTGGTTTCGCTTCCGTGCGGCACGTTTCGGCAATATCACTGTCGCCCTTGCACCTGATCGTGGGCGCTCCGTCGATCGTCGCGCCGATTATCACGATCCGGCTTTGCCGCCACGCCATGCCCTTGTGGCTTTCGGTGTCTGGATGCGAGACACGCTAACCAGCCACGCCATCATTCATGTCGGCGCGCATGGCACGCTGGAATGGCTGCC
>JAFAGL010000328.1 GCA_023422735.1 Pseudomonadota bacterium | reverse complement strand
CATAGGGATCGTTCAAATGGCGTTCGAGCCAGCGTCGCGACGAGTTCTTCAGGCCACGCTTTTTCTTGATACGGGTTTTCAACGCCCGCGCGCCGCTTCCCGGCCCACTGCTGCCCGGACGTTTGCTCGGCGGTTTCATCGGCCACCCTGTTTCTGGTTGTTGTGATTGTTGCGGCGCCACACGCCATCTTCGCCCATCAGATCGCTGAGGATACCCTCGCGCAGCCCCCGATCGGCAACACGCAAACGCTGGGCCGGCCAGACCAGCCTGATCGCTTCGAGGATCGCGCATCCGGCCAAAACCAGATCCGCGCGATCAGCACCGATGCAGGGATTGGCAACACGTTGCGCGAAGTCCCACGACACAAGCCTGGCCACCATTGCATCAACCTGCGCACTGTCCATCCACAAACCATCGACGCGGCGGCGATCATAACGCTCCAGGCCAAGATGGATGCCCGCAAGCGTCGTTACCGTGCCGGAAGTTCCCAGCAAGTGAAACTCAGGACCATTCACCAGGGCTCCAAGCCGATCCCGGTCGCCAAATTTCTCCAGCATGGAGGAAACATCGGCAACCATGGCGTGGAAAATCTCCGGCGTCACCGTGCGCCCGCCGAAGCGCTCGGCCAACGACACCACGCCAACCGGCAAAGAGGTCCACGCAACAATGTGCCGCGCCAAACGGGCACGTCGTTCCCCCGACACATCAACCAGGGCGATTTCCGAAGAACCTCCGCCGATATCGAACAGGACGACCGCCTTTGTTTGGCGCTCAACCAGCGATCCGCATCCCGAAACGGCGAGGCGCGCTTCCGTTTCGCGATTGATGATTTCAAGCTGCAACCCGGTTTCGCGCTTGACGCGTTCAAGAAACTCCGCGCCATTCGCGGCCGAGCGGCATGCTTCCGTGGCAATCAATCGTGACCGGCGAATATCACGCGCCGCGAGTTTTTCGGCACAGATCTTGAGCGCTTCCACGGCGCGGTTCATGGCGGCATCGCCCAAGCGCCCGGATGCCGTCAGCCCTTCCCCAAGCCGCACGATGCGCGAAAAGGCGTCAACCACGCGAAATTGTCCCGATCGCGTCGGCACCGCCACCAGCAAACGGCAATTATTGGTGCCAAGATCAAGCGCAGCATAGGCTGGCTGGGCGCCGAATTGTGCGCGCCGTTCCGGTTTGAGCGACGGCTGTTTCCTGGCCAGCGCGACAGACGCTCCGCGCTGGGTTTGATCGCGCGCCTCGACAAGACCTGCCGATTGCGCGAATGCGTCAGGGTGAGACCCGTTCTTGCGGGATTTGGAACGGCGTCGACGCTTCTTGCCCGTCGGTGCCGGCGGGCGTTTTTCGACCGGCCAGGACGGCAGCTCCGCTCCGTCCGGAACACCTCGTTCGGCTGAAGCATCTGCGGCACCTGATGCGGCAACCGCACCATTCGGGCTTGCCGTTCCACGGCCGCGCTTGCGCTTGCGCCGCCGCTTGGTGGTGGGCGAAGACGGCTGTGGCGTCTGGGACCCTGCGGATCTCGACACGGCATCTTTCGAAGCCAATGCCGGGGCAGACTGATAGCCTTGCCCGGATCCAAGCATCGATCCCCTTTTCACCGACGCAGAAGCGCCGGGATCGGGATCCTTCACGTGCAATCCTTCCGCGCCGAGCGCCGAAACGGCTGCTGCAGGCGCACTAGTTTTCGAGTTGCATGCAGACTAACAGCGAATCGCGCGATCACCAAGCGGTTGACGCATTTGTCCGACACTTTCCTTCGCTGCCGCAGCAATCCCGGTCTGCGCTCAGGTTGACCTTTTCCTGCCGGAAGGCCTACGTCCAAAGTGAGTGCCTTTTCGTCATCCCTGTTCATGGCAGATGTGAAGGGATAGGCCTCACACAGCCATTCAGGAGAAACGAATTGTCCAGTTCAACGCTTCAGTTTCCTTTCCCCGAAGCCCCCGCTCCCGGGGAGGTCATTGAAGTCACCGACGGACTTTTGTGGGCGCGCGTGCCGCTGCCGTTTCGCCTCGATCACGTCAACATCTACCTTATTCACGACGGAAACGGCTGGACCGTTGTGGATACGGGACTTGGCGATGCCCGTGCGATCGCGACATGGCAGAGCTTGCTGAACGGTCCGCTTGCCGGTCAAAAGCTGACGCAGTTGATCGTGACGCATCTTCATCCCGACCATATCGGCCTTGCTGGCTGGCTATGCGAAAACCATGCCATCCCGCTTTTGACCTCGCAAACGAGTTATCTCGGCTGTTTGAACCTGTCCTTGAGCCCGGACGCCAATGACAACGAGATTTCGCGTGCCTTTTATCGAAGCCACGGCATGCCCGAAAATGTGAGCAAGGTGGTGGGCACTCTCGGTCACGCCTATCTTCGCCAGGTGGTTCCGCTTCCGCAAACCTTCCGACGCCTGGTCGCAGGCGATACGCTTGAGATCGGTGATTTCACATTCGATGTGCTGTCGGGGGACGGACATGCACCCGAACAGCTGATGTTGCACGACGCCAAGCGCAGGATTTTTCTGGCCGCCGATCAGGTTCTGGAAAAAATAACACCGAATATCAGCGTTTGGGCGGCGGAGCCGGACGGGAATCCGCTCGGCCTCTATCTGCGCTCGCTCCAGGCGATCAAACGCGATATCGCCGACGACGTTCTGGTTCTGCCGGGGCACAGGCTCCCGTTTTACGGTCTCCACCAGCGTTGCACGGAATTGGGAGACCACCACGCGGAGCGTTGCGACCAGTTGATCAGCGCGTGTCGCACAGGCCCTAAAAGCGTTGCCGAACTTGTGCCGGTCCTGTTTCCGCGGCCGCTTGATCCGCATCAGCTCAGTTTCGCCTTCAGCGAGACCATGGCCCATGTGAACCTGCTCATATATCAGCGGAAACTCGCATGGCAGGAAGCCGCGGACGGCCTCATGCGGGCGGGTTTGGCCTGATGGGAAAAGCGATGTCCTTCCATCTTGCAGCGGTTGCGCACATGCCGGGATGCTCGTGGCATGCGATGGTATGACATCAAATCATTTGTGGGCGACCACCTGTCCATGTCGCACGATGCCCTGCATATTCATCTTGGTATCATCATTTTTCTGGGTGCGGCATGGATCTTTCGCCGCAAATCATCCCGATGGCATGCAGCGTGGGCGGCGCTGTTTAGTCTGACTTTGTCGAATGAGGCGCTCGACGCCTATGACTGGATTATGTGGACAGGGTCGATCAACTGGCTCGAAAGCCTCAAAGATATCGCCAACACGATGGCCTGGCCGAGTGTTATTGTCCTCGTCAAGGCGAGGCAACGATCGAATTCCACCTCAGTCGACCAATGAGCGTTAGCCTCAAAAGCCTCCTACGCCCCTGTAAAATCGCTGACAGGCCGAAAGTGCTGTCAGCGTCTCATCACGCGCATGCGGCTCGTGAGCGCGGAGTCTCGCAGGACATCATCAACCCATTTCAAAAAAAGTCTGAGCCATCTCGCTCTGAAATTTTTTTCAGATATGAGCCGTAAGCGCTTTTTCCGAGTTCGGTCGCAAGACGGCGCAACTCGTCTCGACCGATATACCCCATGCGATAAGCAACCTCTTCAGGACATGCGATCTTAAAGCCTTGACGCTTTTCCAGCGTGCCGACAAAGTCGGCGGCATCAAGCAAACTATCCGGCGTGCCGGTGTCTAACCAAGCGTAGCCCCGGCCCATCAGTTCGACCGTTAATTGTCCCCGCTCCAGGTAAATTCGATTAACGTCGGTGATTTCCAATTCACCGCGTGGCGAGGGTTTCAGATTGGCGGCAATGTCGACGACCTGTTCATCATAAAAGTAAAGCCCGGTTACAGCCCAGTTGCTTTTCGGGTGCTCAGGTTTTTCCTCGATGGACAATGCGCGCATGGAGCGGTCGAACTCGACGACGCCGTAACGCTGAGGATCAGTCACATGGTAGGCGAAAACTCGCGCACCCTGACCGTTACTGGCGCCGGATGTCAGGAGTTCCGGCAAGCCGTGGCCGTAATAGATGTTGTCGCCAAGGATCAAAGCCGAAGGACTTGAGCCGACAAAATCCGCGCCGATGACGAAAGCTTGCGCCAAACCATCCGGGCTCGGCTGGATCGCGTATTCGATAGATATGCCCCATTGGGAACCGTCACCGAGAAGACGCTTGAACGCCTCATTATCATGCGGCGTAGTAATGATAAGAATTTCATTAATTCCGGCTAACATCAAAGTAGTCAGCGGATAGTAGATCATCGGCTTGTCATAAACCGGCATCAACTGCTTGGAGACGGCCTTGGTGATCGGGTAAAGGCGTGTGCCCGAACCACCGGCGAGAATGATACCCTTCATGCTTCTTCCTTCAAGCGTTTTGCGGAAACGGATGTCCGCATGAGGTTCAGAGCAAGCGATCGAGAACGACCTGCGCGGATTTTTTCCAATGAGGAAGCGCGATCCCATAGCGCTGCTGCAGCTTCTTCGTGGACAGTAGCGAATTGGCTGGGCGCGTCGCGGGCGTTGGGTAATCTGCCGTCGTGATCCGACTGACAGATACGACCTTGCCTGTCTTCGCCTCGAGCCCGGCAAAGATCTCATCGGCAAAATCGGCCCAACTCGCTTCACCGTCGCCTGCAAGATGAAAGATGCCCCGCAATTCAGGATTAGCGTCTGCAGCCAGACGCTTTGCAACCGCGATGACGGCATCGGCGATGTCCAGAGCACTCGTGGGCGTCCCATGCTGGTCGGCAACCACATTCAGCACATCCCGCGTTTCGCCAAGTCGCAGCATCGTTTTTACAAAATTTGTGCCGAACGGCGAATAAACCCAAGCCGTACGCAGGATCGCGTGATTGGGACCTGCAGCCGCAACGGCCAATTCCCCCGCAAGCTTGGAGCGACCATAAACAGAAATGGGCCCGGTCGCGTCAGCCTCATCATAGGCACCCTGCTTGGTACCGGAAAATACATAATCGGTGGAAATATGCACAATCGGCACGCCAAGCTCGGCGGCAACCTGCGCGACAGCCTCCGCCCCTTTCGCATTCACGGCAAAGGCCTGACCTTCGTCGCTCTCCGCCTTATCCACTGCCGTATAGGCAGCAGCAGAGACGATCGCATCCGGGTTCAGCGCTGAAAGCACGGAGCGTACCGAGGCCCCGTCCGCAAGATCGAGCTGAGGACGGCCGACCGCGATAATTTCGGTTCCGGCCTCTGGTCCGCGCTCCAGAAGCGCGGTCACCACCTGACCCTGCCGGCCGGTAACAGCAATCCGCATCGCTCAGGCTTTCTTCAAAACGCCGAGGCGTTCGCCGGAATAAACACCTTTGCGCAGCGGCTGCCACCACCATTCATTATCGAGATACCAGCGCACGGTGCGCTCAATGCCGCTGTCGAAATTCTCCTGCGCCTTCCAACCGAGTTCAGTCTCAAGCTTGGCCGCGTCGATCGCATAGCGTGCATCGTGCCCAGGCCGGTCCGTTACATAAGTGATGAGGTCGGCGTGAGGTTTGCTCTTTGGGCGCAGGTCATCCATCAGCGCGCAAATCCGGGTCACGACATCGATATTGCGGCGCTCATTGCGGCCACCGACATTGTATTTTTCGCCAACTCGCCCACGCGCGGCGATCAAATCAAGAGCGCGCGCATGGTCCTCAACATAAAGCCAGTCGCGGATATTCACCCCCTGCCCGTAGACCGGCAGTGGCTTGGTATCCATCGCATTCAGGATGATCAAAGGGATCAGCTTCTCGGGAAAATGATAGGGGCCGTAATTGTTGGAGCAGTTCGAAACAACAACCGGAAGGCCATAGGTGCGATGCCAAGCGATAGCCAGATGGTCACTCGCCGCCTTCGAAGCCGAATAGGGTGAAGAAGGATCATAGGCCGTAACTTCTTCGAACAATCCTTCGTCCCCAAGCGAGCCATAGACTTCGTCGGTCGAGACATGCAGGAAGCGGAACGTTTCTTTCTGCACATCCGGCAGGCCATTCCAGTAATGACGCGCCGCCTCCAGAAGCGAAAACGTGCCCATTACATTGGTTTGTACGAACTCGCCGGCGCCGCTGATGGATCGGTCGACGTGACTTTCCGCGGCCAGATGCATGATCCTGTTCGGCTTGAACGATGCAAGCGCTTCCGACATCCTCGCCAAATCGCAGATATCGGCCTGGAGAAAATGATAATTGGACGCGCCCTCGACCTCCCTGAGCGAGGCAAGGTTACCAGCATAGGTCAGCTTGTCGATGTTGAGGACTTCCGCACCGACATTTGTGACAAGGTGCCGGACGAGTGCTGAACCGATGAAGCCCGCGCCACCGGTAACGAGAATACGCATGGGTGTCTCCAGCTAATCAGAATTTGAAAGAAAGCGGCAAATCGGCCAGCCTTGGCTGGACTTTGTCTTTCTCCGACAAGACTGCATTCTCAAGTAACGGCCATTCAATGCCGATCTCAGGATCGTTCCACAGCACGCCGCGGTCGCTTTCGGCGTCGTATGGCGCTGTCACCTTATAAGCGATGACGGTATCGCGACCCAGCGTCGCAAATCCATGGGCAAAACCGACCGGAACCCACAGCTGCTCGCCATTTTCGGCCGAAAGTTCAACGCCGTACCACTGCCCGTAAGTTGGCGAACCGACGCGAATATCCACGGCCACGTCGAACAGCTTGCCGCGAGTGCACCGAACAAGCTTGCCCTGGGCGAACGGATCGAGCTGAAAGTGAAGACCTCGCACTGTTCCGGCTGTTGCCGAAAGCGATTCATTCTCTTGGACGAAAGTTACATCAGCTACGTTTTTACGGAACCAGTCATCTTTGAATGTTTCAGAGAAATAACCACGATGATCGCCATGTCTTGCGGGAGAGATATTGACCAATCCGTCGAGCGGAAGTTTCTTAAACTTCATCGTCCACCTTATAATTCCCCAGCTATCAAACCCGTCCCACCGACGTGTACGAGAAGCCTTTCGCTCTCACTTCCTCGGCATTGTAAATGTTGCGCAGATCAACCATGACCGGGTTGCGCATGGTGTCTCGCAAGCGGCCAAGATCAAGACCTCGGAACATATTCCATTCGGTAACGATCACAACCGCATCGGCATCGGTGGCGCATTCGTAAGCGTTTTTTGCATAATCGACCTCATGCAGGATCAATTCGGCCTGTTCAACGCCTTGCGGATCATAAGCGCGCACAATGGCGCCGGCGTCCTGCAGCGCTGTCACGATGGCAATCGATGGCGCATCGCGCATGTCGTCCGTGTTCGGCTTGAAAGTGAGCCCAAGCAACGCAATCGTCTTGCCACGAACATCGCCTCCGCAGGCTGCGATGATCTTGCGCGCCATCGCCCTTTTGCGTTGATCGTTGACGGAGGCCACTGTTTCGACCAACCGCGTTGGCGCTCCGCAATCCTGTGCCGTTTTAATCAGCGCCAGCGTATCTTTGGGAAAACACGATCCGCCATATCCTGGACCGGCATGAAGGAATTTCGGGCCGATCCGATTGTCCATGCCGATGCCGCGCGCAACATCCTGCACATTCGCACCCAATCGCTCGCAAATATCGGCCATCTCGTTGATGAACGTAATCTTGGTCGCAAGAAAGGCATTCGCCGCATATTTGATCAGTTCAGCTGACCGCCGCGACGTGACGAAAACCGGCGCCTGATTGAGAAACAGGGGCCGGTAAAGTTCCCGAACCAGAGTTTCCGAGCGCGTATCTTCCGCACCGATAACAATTCTGTCCGGAATCTTGAAATCCGCGATCGCAGCGCCTTCCCGCAAAAACTCGGGGTTTGACACAACTGCGAATTCCGCATCCGGGCGCGCTTCGCGAATGATGCGCTCGACCTCGTCCCCGGTTCCCACCGGAACGGTCGACTTGGTTACGACGACCGTATACCCATCGAGGACGGACGCGATCTCGCGTGCGGCCTGATAGACATAAGACAGATCCGCGTGACCGTCGCCTCGGCGCGAAGGTGTGCCGACAGCGATGAAAACCGCATCCGCCTGTCGCACCGCTTGCGACAGATCGGTCGTGAAACTCAGCCGGTTTTCGGCAACACTCTTGGCAACAAGATCATCAAGGCCTGGCTCGAAAATCGGAATATGCCCGTTTCGAAGGGCTTCGACCTTGCTCGCATCCTTGTCGACGCAGCAGACATCGTGCCCGAAATCAGAAAAACAGGTTCCTGATACGAGACCGACGTAGCCAGTTCCAATCATTGCGATACGCATGACAATTTTCATCCTAAATAATATGAACAGCCCGCTGCGCTCAGCTCAGTCGGCGCATTTCAGCAATTGCATTGCGGTATTCTGAAACGATTATCCGCTCATCAAATTCACGAACCATTTTCTGACGGCCGGCTAAACCCATTGCTCGCTGCTCTTCCCGATCAAGTGCCAGGAATTTGGTTACTGCGTCGGCAAGACTTATGGCATTTTTTGCTTCACACAGAAATCCGCTCACGTCGTCATCGATTACAGAGCGGCAGCCGGGCACATCAGTCGTGATGATCGGGCGGGCCATCGCCGCAGCTTCAATGAGCGTTCGCGGAGCGCCCTCCCTGTAGGAGGGCAATATCACACAACTGGCGCGCTCAATAAAAGGCCGGACATCCTCGGCCACTCCCAGATACTCGATTGCGCCTTCCGACACCCAAGAATGAACTGCAGCGAGATCGATCGCCGTTCGATTCTGTGACGTCACCGCGCCAAGCAACTGAAATTTTGCTTCCGGCACGTTTTTTTTAACAAGCCGCGCGGCTTCAACGAACTCGTTGACGCCTTTGTCGCGCAGCAAGCGGCCAATCATCAGAAAGGTTGACGTGGGAGAAGTTTTTGTCGGCGCGCTCTCCTGGAAGTAATCAAGATCGATACCGGATCCCGGCAGAAGTCGACCTTGCGCCTGCTTGATCAGTCCGCGCCGAACAAACATGTCGAGGTCATCGCTGTTTTGGAAGAATGCCAAGGGTACGCGCCGAAAGGCGTGCCGGTATAGCCGTTCAGCGACGAGACGAAGTAAGCCATGGGACAAAAACGCAGTACCCAAACCGCTCACATTCGGAATGAACGGAATATTCGTCGCATGTGCAGCCATCGAACCGAAAATATTGTTCTTGATCGTGTAGCCAAGTATGACGTCAGGAGCATGGATCCTGAACAGTTGCCTCAAACTATGCAGCAGCCTCATATCGCTGACTGGATTCAGCCCTTTCACATCCATCTCGAGCGGGAAAAACTTGGCACCCGCTGCCTCGATCCTGGATACACCCTCATCCGGTGGAGCGAGAACGATGACTTCATGGCCATCTTCTTGCAGAGCTCTCAGAACCGGCAACCGAAAATTTGCGATATTCCACGCAGAATTTACGGTCATAACAATCTTCATACAGGATATCCTACTTCGCACCGAAGCCGGTCAGCATGGTTTTGATGGTGCGCAGAACGATCACCACATCGAGCCAGGGTGAGAAGTTCTTGATGTAATAGAAATCATAGTGGAGCTTGCTCAGCACATCGTCCACGCTCGAAACATGCCCCTGATTGACCTGTGCCCAGCCGGTAATTCCCGGCCTTACGATGTGCCGGTAGCGATAAAAGGGCAGTTTCTCCTCGTAAAGTTCAGACAGCGTATTCGCTTCCGGTCGCGGGCCTATCCAGCTCATTTCGCCCCGCAGGATATTGATGAGTTGCGGAAGCTCGTCGATACGCGTCTTTCTCAAGAACCGACCGACACGCGTGATCCTGGGATCGCTCGCCTGGGTCACCGCACTGGTCCGCGTCTGAATTTCCGCAGGATCCGACCGCATCGTTCGGAACTTCATCATTGTGAACTGGTGGCCACGATAGCCCGTTCTCGCTTGTTGAAACAAGGCGGGACCCGGCGAATCGAGCCGTATCACGAATCCCAGCAACAGGAGAACGGGGCTGAAAACAATCAGGATCAGCAAGGCAGCGGTCCAGTCGATCAGCTGCTTGATTTTGAGGTAAAGCAAGTTTGGGTTCAAAGATCCCAATGTATTCTCAGAAAGATGCTCAATTTCGGTTTGACCGGTGAGCGATTCTTTGACCTGCTTGTAGTGATAAACCGGTATGCCGGCCAAGGCAGCATCCGCGATGTACCGCTCCCAATCATCGGAAAGATCTGCGCGCAGGTCGACGACAATCCCGCTCACACCCGTCGGTAAAGTGGCAGCACTCCTGATCCTTCGCCACACAATATCGTTTATGCCGTCTAGCACCTCAACGGCACCACCGGGAACGACGGCGAGCTCGCGGGGCGCAAATCGCCGGCTGGCGACACTCATGCCAAAGTACCAGAGCGTCGACATGGCGAAGCTTCCGGCTGCCTGGAAGCGGCTATATTCCAATCGCCAGAAGAAAATAATCAGGAATACGGAACCGTAGGCCAAAGCAAATGTCGGCAGAATATAACCCGCGCCGGCGATACCCGGCACGGCTCCCAGCCGACGATAGGTCGCATAGCCAAGGATGTGGGCGCAGATAGCGGCAATCAGCGTCGTTCGCATATTGGCTTCTGAAAGAATGCCAATCCCACCTTCGAGGACTCTAACCAACGCCGGCAGGAGAATGGCGAAGGTCAACCCGCCAAGCAGTTGCACCCGGCGCATGCCGAACAAACTGCGTTGAGCCCCCAGGCGCGGCACGGAATGGTCTAGCAAAGGCATGATGATTCAGATTGTCGGTTGTCCGGCGCGGAACCTACAGCAGAACCTATATACCGCAAGCCTAATATTGAAACTGTCACCAAAGTTGATGTAAGTGGCGCTACGAAAAGGTCGTGCGGCAATCTTCGCTTGCAAGCAGCCAACTCTTACGCACCATAATACAGTCGGGGGATTTTCTGGTCATCACGTCGCTGCAAACCAGTATTTTCGACAAAAGCCGGGCCTCTTTCAGCTCACTTTTTTGTCTAACTCGCATCGCATAAAACTCGAGATCCGATTGACGATTCACGCCGAGCGGTCGAAAAGGCCCACGCTGAACAGGAATTTGAAATTGAAGCATATCTTCGTAACCGGAACAGCCGGCTTCATCGGCTTTCACCTCGCCAGACTTCTCCTGGCCGAGGGATTCACCGTTCACGGTTACGACGGAATGACCGATTATTACGATGTTGCGCTGAAACAACGACGGCATCAGATGTTGCTGCAAAACGAGCGCTTTTCTGCAACCGAAGGCATGTTGCAGGATGTCGCGAAGCTGGATCAAGCCATTGACAGCTTTTCACCCGACGTCATCGTTCATCTGGCGGCTCAGGCAGGTGTTCGCTACAGCCTGGAAAATCCTCGCAGCTATATCGACAGCAACATCGTCGGCACATTCAACGTCATGGAAGCAGCCCGTCGCGTGCCGGTGCGCCACCTGCTGATGGCATCGACATCATCGGTTTATGGCGCAAACGAAAGCATGCCATTCGACGAGAACCAGAAGGCGGATACGCCGCTGACCATCTATGCGGCGACGAAGAAGGCAAACGAATCGATGGGGCATTCCTATGCCCATCTTTACGATCTTCCGACCACGATGTTTCGTTTCTTCACCGTGTATGGCCCTTGGGGCCGTCCGGATATGGCACTTTTCAAGTTCACGGATGCCGTTTTGAACGGACGCCCGATCGACGTTTACAACCACGGCGACATGTATCGCGACTTCACCTATGTGGAAGATCTCGTGCGCGGCATTCGTTTGCTGATCGACACGCCGCCCGCACTGGTCCCAGACCGCGGTGACCCAATCCCCAACGACAATATCTCGCCCGTCGCGCCATTTCGGATCGTCAATATCGGCAATTCGGAAAAAGTGCGACTGCTCGATTTCATCGCTGCGATCGAAGACGAGCTCGGTCGAAAGGCCGAACGCAATTATATGGACATGCAGCAGGGCGACGTTCCGGCCACCTGGGCCGATGCCAGCCTGCTGAAGGCTCTGACGGATTATCAACCTCAGACCAGTTATCGCGAAGGCGTTTCCCGCTTTGTGCGATGGTTCCGCGAATATTATAACAAATGAGTTTCAGAGCAGTGGCTATGCACAATCTGAACGATTTGAAGATTGCAATTATCGGCTTGGGCTATGTCGGTTTGCCGCTTGCCGTGGAATTCGGCAAGAAGCGGCCCGTTATCGGCTTCGACATCAATGCCGCACGGATCGCAGAACTGCGCCAAGGACAGGACAACACCCGCGAGGTCGACGCCGCAGAACTTGCCGAAGCCTCGCAATTGCGCTTTTCGAGCGATCGCGCGGATTTGCAGGACTGCAACACATTTATCGTGACGGTTCCGACCCCGATCGACGCGCATCGTCAGCCCGATCTGACGCCGCTGATCAGCGCATCAAAAACCGTCGGAGGTGCTCTCAAACGCGGCGATATCGTGATTTACGAGTCGACCGTTTATCCCGGTGCCACAGAAGAAGACTGCGTTCCGGTTCTGGAACGCGAATCGGGCCTCACCTTCAACCGCGACTTTTTCGTCGGATACTCGCCCGAGCGCATCAATCCGGGCGACAAGCTTCACCGCCTGACCACGATCTGCAAGGTTACATCCGGTTCAACGCCTGAGGCCGCCGAACTGGTCGACGCGCTTTATTCCCAGATCGTGACGGCCGGCACCTACAAGGCAGAATCGGTGCGCGTCGCTGAAGCCGCCAAGGTGATCGAGAATACACAGCGCGACCTCAACATCGCGCTGATCAACGAGTTGGCGATCATCTTCAATCGCATGGGCATCGACACCGAGGCGGTGCTGAGGGCGGCAGGCACGAAATGGAACTTCCTCCCCTTCCGCCCCGGTCTCGTTGGTGGACACTGCATCGGGGTTGACCCCTATTACCTGACGCATAAGGCCGAAGCGATCGGATACCATCCCGAGATCATCCTGGCCGGCCGGCGCCTGAATGATTCAATGGGCGCTTATGTTGCGAGCCAATTGGTCAAGGCGATGCTCAAGCGACGCATCCAGGTCGATGGTGCGCGGGTTCTTGTCATGGGGCTGACCTTCAAGGAGAACTGCCCGGACCTGCGCAATACACGGGTGATCGACGTGATCCGCGAGTTGAAGGAATACAACATCACGGTCGACGTTTGCGACCCCTGGGTCGATGCGGCGGAAGCGCAGCATGAGTATGGCCTGTCACTGACAGGTGAGCCGGCGGCGAACACCTATGACGGCATCCTTCTGGCGGTTGCGCACAACCAGTTTCGCGACGCCGGTATTGTGCAAGCCCGTAGCTGCGGCCGCGATGAGCATGTGCTTTACGACCTGAAGCATTTGTTCGGTGCCCACGAGAGCGATCTGAGGCTATGAGCGCTTTGGTTGCCCCACAACAAATCGATGGCCACCGCCTCCGCCTTCGACTAGGAACGCCAGATGACGCTGCCTACATCTACAGTTTGCGGCAAAATCCTTCCTACAACAAATATCTTTCGCCGGTGACCGGGACCGTCGATGATCAACGTTCATGGTTGGAAAGTTATAAGAAGCGAGAAGCTGCTGGCGAGGAATATTACTACGTTTCTGAACGGCTGGACAATGAGACACCCTGCGGCGTCGTCCGGCTTTATAACATTACTCGGGCGGAATTTACCTGGGGCAGTTGGATCCTCGACAGCAACAAGCCATCGAAAGGTGCACTCGAGAGCGCTTTGCTTTCATTTGACGTAGGCTTCAATCACCTCGGCTGTGACAGGGCTTTAGTCGACGTTCGCCAAGAAAATACCCACGCGATCGCATTTTATCGCAGGTTTGGAATGGAACACGTCGGTGATGATTACGAGAATAAATATTTCATCTATCGTAGAGAGATAGCCCAGGCTGATCGCTTGAAGCATCTGGATCATGTCAAAGCGGGTGAGAGCCTATGATTGCGGCCGATTGCGTCATTCCAAGCTCAGTTCACATCGAATCTGACGTCGAAATCGGTACGCGCACACTGTTTCTGGGCGGCGCAACAAGCGTCCGGTCACGGACAGTGATCGAACCAGCATGTATCATTGGTGCAGACATTACCATCGGTCAGGGCGCCTACCTTCGCACAGGCTCGGTGGTACTCAAATCCGTTCCTCCGAATGCAATCGTTGAAGGAAACCCTGCGCAAATTGTTGGATATGTCACCGGAACTCAGTCGAATAGCAGTTCGACTGTAATCATTCAGGATATATCCGCCTTCGCTGGACTGCATGCTCCAGCCAAACTCGAGCTTAGCGTCGGCGGAAGTGCCTTTTATCTAATGCGACGAGCCGTCGATGCACGCGGTTCACTCACAGTCGGCGAAGTTGATCAGGAACTTCCCTTTCAACCTAAGCGCTACTTCTTGGTCTTCGACGTACCATCCTCCGAATTACGGGGTGAACACGCTCATAAAGTATGCCACCAATTCTTGATTTGCACCCACGGATCATGCCGGGTGCTGCTGGATGATGGTTCCCACAGAACTGAAATTACCTTGGATCGGCCTGATATCGGTATTCATATGCCCCCGATGATCTGGGGCACTCAGTACCGCTATTCCGACGACGCGGTATTACTCGTTTTCGCGTCCCACACTTATGATCCCGAAGATTATCTTCGTACCTATGATGATTTTCTTCTCGCACTGGACGAAAGGTCGAAATGATTCCCTTCCTCGACCTCGGTGCATCCTACCGAGAACTCAAGACAGACATAGACATCGCGGTTGCCCGCGTACTTGAAAGCGGCTGGTACATTCTGGGACCGGAAGTCACGGCGTTCGAGCACGACTGGGCGGACTTTTGCGGCGCGCAACATTGCGTTGGACTCGGAAACGGCCTTGACGCACTCATCCTTGCCCTTCGCGCGTTGAACATCGGACCAGGCGATGGGGTTATCGTACCCTCCAATACCTATATTGCGACATGGCTCGCAGTAAGCGCAGTCGGCGCCACCGTCCAGCCTGTCGAGCCGAATCCTGACACCCACAATCTTGATCCTGCGCGCATCGCAGCTGCCATCACGCCGGCAACGAAGGCCATCCTGCCGGTTCATCTTTATGGGCAGCCAGCGGACATGGATGCGATCCTGACTGTTGCACGAGATCATGATCTGCGGGTCATCGAGGATGCGGCTCAAGCGCATGGTGCCTGTTACAAAGGGCGTCGCATCGGCGGCCATGGCGACATCGTGTGCTGGAGCTTTTATCCCGGCAAGAACCTGGGCGCACTTGGCGACGGTGGAGCCATCACCACAAACGATGCCGAACTTGCGGATCGCATCCGGGCGTTGGGGAACTATGGCTCCCGCGTCAAATATGTGAACGAGATCCGCGGCGTTAACAGCCGCCTCGATCCGGTTCAGGCAGCCGTTTTGCGTGTCAAGCTGAAGCACCTCGAGGAATGGACCACGCGCCGCTCATCCATTGCTGCGCTCTACAATCGGGAACTCGGCCAAAGCGGGCTTGTGCTCCCATCGGTTCCGGAATGGGCCGATCCGGCCTGGCACCTTTATGTTGTGCGCTGCTCGGATCGAACGTCGCTTCAGGCTCGGCTCAATGAGGCAGGCATTGGGACGCTCATTCATTACCCGATCCCGCCGCATATGCAGCAAGCTTATGCCGATCTGGAACTGGCGGCCGAAGCACTGCCAATCGCCCGTCAGCTTGCCGACGAGGTTCTCAGCCTGCCGATGGGGCCACAACTGACCCTGGCTGGCGCTGAGCAAGTGGTCGCTGCCATACGGGCGGTCGCGTGAGCTCTTCCTCCTACCGCACGATCTTGCGGTCATCCTCGATCATCGGGGGTGCGCAGGTGGCCAATATCGCCGTCAGCCTCGTCAAGATGAAGGTCGTGGCGGTGTTGTTGGGTCCTGCGGGGGTTGGACTGGTCGGCCTTTATACAAGCCTCCTCCAAACGGCCGCGACGATTTCCGCGCTGGGCATAAGCAAATCCGGCACCCGCCAGATCGCGGCGGCACAAGCGGCAGGTGGCGAAGCTGAGGTCGGCCGCGTTCGGCGCGCCCTGTTTTGGGCAATGCTGGTGCTTGCGATCCTGGGAGCGACGCTGTTCTGGCTCGCACGCGATCTGATCGCCCGCACCATCCTTGACGATCCGACACTGGGGCATGAGGTCGGCTGGCTGGCGATCGCTCTGGCGCTGAGTGTCGGCGCCGGATCGCAAGGTGCTCTGCTAACCGGCATGCGTCGCGTCGGCGACCTCGCGCGCATCAGCGTTCTGTCGGGGTTTGCGGGTGCAGCGCTTGGCATTCTGGCCGTCTGGCTCTGGGGGCGTGAAGGGCTGATCGCCCTGGTCGTGGTCGCCCCGCTGGCCACTTTTTTGCTCGGCCATGTCTATGTTGCCAGGCTCGGTCCGCCTGCCGGGCCGCGCGCAACCATCGGCGAGATGGCGCGGGACTGGCGTGAGATGGCAAGCCTCGGCTTCGCCTTCATGCTCAGCGCGGTGATTACCACGCTCGGTCACCTGGCCGTGCGCACTTTGGTTCAGCGCGAACTGGGCGCCGAGGCGCTGGGTCAGTTCCAGGCCGCCTGGGCCATCGGGATGACCTATCTCGGCTTTGTTCTGGGCGCGATGGGAACAGACTACTACCCGCGTCTCGCCGCCGCGATCAACGATCCCGAAACCGCCGGCCGTCTCGTCAACGAACAAACCGAGGTCGCGCTGCTTTTATGCGCGCCGGTTCTGTTGGCCATGCTCGGACTGGCACCCTGGGTGATCCAACTGCTTTACACGGCCGAATTCACGCCGGCGGTCGATATCCTGCGGTGGCAGCTTCTTGGCGACGCACTCAAGGTGATGAGCTGGCCGCTCGGCTTTATCCTTGTCGCCGCAGGCGCCGGACGAACTTTTGTAGTCACGGAAACGATAGGCGTCGGTGTTTTTGCCCTCGTGACTTTTATAGGCCTGCCTTTGATGGGCGTTACGGCGACGGGTGTAGGTTTTCTGGCGCTGTATGTAGTGTATCTGCCGCTTGTCTATTGGCTGGGCGGACGTCGCATCGGCTTCCGATGGAGCCGCGCGGTCAAGGGGCAGGCATTGGCAGTCATCGCGCTGGCGCTGATCGTGGACATCGCCGCACGAGCAAACCCCTGGCTGGGTGCGGGACTGGGGCTTGTGCTCGCGCTGGTGACAGGCATTTGGGCCCTGACGCGCCTGGCGGCACAGGCGGGTGCAGGCGGACGACTTGGTCGCATCGGGGCCGTTGGCGAAAGGGTCCGAGGATGGATGATCAGGCACGCATGATGACATACGGCAACCGCGACCTCCCCGAAGGCACGGACGAGCGCCCGCTCGTCACCTTCGCTCTGTTTGCCTACAACCAGGAAAAATACATCCGCGAGGCAGTCGAGGGCGCCTTTTCGCAGACCTACTCGCCGCTGGAAATCATCCTGTCCGACGACTGTTCAAGCGATCGGACGTTCGAGATCATGCAAGAGATGGCAGCGGCATATGAGGGGCCGCATGAGATTATTCTACGTCGCAACAATAAAAATCTCGGCTTAGCAGGGCACTTGAACGAAGTTCTCCAAGCTTGCAATGGTTTGATCATATCGTGGGCGGCTGGAGATGATATATCCTTACCAGACCGAACAGAATTTCTTTGCCAGCCAATAATTGATAACCATGATGTCGTCTCGACACATTCCCCTGTCATCGAGATTGACACGAGCGGCAACATTCTTCGTGTCCGAAAAAATAGTAATCGTCTAAGCTTCGAAGTTCGACAACTCATTGAACAGCCTCGTTCGATGACTACTCAATCCCATGCATTTCGTAGGATAGTGTACGAAACTTTCGGCACTTTCCGCACCGATCTTACCCATGAAGGGTATCCAATGACTTTCCGAGAGGCCTCTCTCGGAAAAATCAAGAGCGTTGACTTACCTTTAACGAAATATAGAATTGGGAGCGGAGTCTCTACTTACAACGGCAAAGATGTAAAAAGACTAAAAGAATTGGAACCAATAAAAATATCATTATGGCACTACACCTCTTCTCTACAAATTTACGACGACATCAATAACAATGCTCATTTATATGATAAATTTTTAAAGAAAAAAGCAGATAGAAATATCAAATATTTTAAGAATATATATGATATAAATGCAAGTAAAAATCCTTTTATTCCTTTTATAAAAAACATAACATCGAACCCATTTGACCTAAGGAGCTTCCGAGCTCTATTTCGTAGACTGATGCCAAATTTTATTTATAGGATTATCAAGGGGTGACCTTCTCTTTGCTTCTTCCCGATCTTCGTGGTGGTGGCGTGGAGCGCATTCGGCTCGTGCTCGCACGGGAACTCACCAGACTTGGCCACAGGGTCGAATTCGTCTTGATGCAGGCTCGGGGAGAACTTCTCGATGAGGCAAACGCGAACTTCTCCGTCGTTGACCTGAAGACGCCCAGAACTCGACAACTCCCGCAAGCGCTGTCCAACTATCTTCGCACGACGCGCCCCGATGCCTTGCTC
>JAFAGL010000312.1 GCA_023422735.1 Pseudomonadota bacterium | reverse complement strand
AACAATCCGACTGGCGTTCCTTCGGATACGCGCAATGAGCGCGGCCTCGGCCTGTTTGATCGCGTTTCCAAGTAATCGCGATCTGGTCAAAAAAGGCGGGCTCTCCAGAGGGCCCGCCGTTTTTATTTCTTCCGCTGTCACTGGAATGTCGTAACTTCACCCTATATGAATAAGTGAGTTCCATGGCCGACCGCGGATGTACCGGCGGTTATGTTGAGCTCGCAGAAGAAGGTCGGCAATTGCCGGCCTTTTTTATTGGCGGTTGCAAGCCTTGAAGCTGTTGAGTGCTTATCATCAGCTTATGAGTGCTTATCATCAGCTTAACTGCGCCGCCGTGCTGCACTGGCGATATTCCAACGCCGCCCTATGTCCCTGGTACATCAATATGGAGGTTCTCATGGCGGAAGCTGCCACGATCGCGCGAAGCAATGTTTCCAAGATGGAAAAGGCAGAAGCTACAACGCGCGCTGCCCAACAGATTATGTCCGCCGAAGTGAACGCGCGTGAGGCGAAGACGCGCAGATTGCGCGAGGCGCGCTTGGCGCAGGAAGCCACTGAGGCTCAGATGGCGAAAAAGCAGCCAGCGAAGAAGGCGGGCAAGAAAGCTTCCTGACTTCGAATCGATACGCTCTTTGATAACCCGGTCGTTGATTGTGCGGCCGGGTTTTTTCTTGCGCGGAGAAGGAAGCGATCGTTTGAGCAGGGCAAGCAAAACCGGGTGTGGGGGGATACCCACACCCTTGTCGTGAGAAGGGCTGTCATCAGCAAGCGTGGGGGTTGAAAATCGCCACGGCCACGCCCGCAGCCATTAAACTCGCAGAGAATATCGCGGCCGCCGCCAGCCAGGAACGACCTGGTCTGGATCTGACATAAAGAGGGAACTTCTTATGAAGAATCAGGAGCTGCAGAGCTTGCCTGCAGGCTGAAAAATGCAACATTATCGCGAAGATAAGTGGCACGCCCAACGGGAATCGAACCCGTGTTTCCGCCGTGAAAGGGCGGCGTCCTAGACCGCTAGACGATGGGCGCGGGGAACGAGGGGGCTTATAGTCAGGACTTACGAAACCGGCAACCCACCCAAACCGATTTTTCGCAGCTTTTTACAATTATTTTCTGCGACGGCAGCGCCAGTTCCAGTCACGCTCCGGTCCAACGTCGACGTGAACGGAATTCGTGTGGCAATATGTGCCCACCCCGCCACGGCCTGGCATGCCGCGAACATACGCTGCCAATTCCAGTTTACTCACACCGTCGACCTGGATATCGGCTGCGGCGCAGTACATGTGCAGCGAGTTGCGCGCGCCGCGTGCCCGCTTGTTGCGAGCAGGGTCGCGGTAACCCGAAGTCACCACGGCCTTCTTGCCATAGTGCTTCTCGATCGAGTTCAGAACGCGAACAAGAGCAGGTTTCAAACAGGCGGTGTCCACGGCTTCGGTTTGCTTCAGCAAGCCATTCGGTGCCAAACGGGCAAGCCCGGCGGCAGAGGCAACGCGCACTGGCGATTCGTCGCCTTCGTGCAGGTCGACGTCGCTGTCGTCATCGATGCCTGATTTGCGTGTGATTTCGAAAAGCGTATCGGAGCGCACACCGGGGAGAGAGTTGCCGTCATTGCGAACCGCAGATGTTGCTTCGGTTGCCGCACTTGCCGATGCGAGTTGAATTGGAGTCGCAGCACTCGCCGAGGCCGAGGCTGTGACCGTCTTCTGGGCAACCGCGGGTGCATGCGCCGTTTCGCGAATCGGATTGGGTGCTGCATTGGCTTTGCTGGGTGCAAAGAATGCTGAGAGGAAGCCGCGCTTTTGTTGCGAGGATTGCGGGTTCGATTGCGCCGCAGGCGTTGCCGAAGCGACCGCGTCTCCTGATTGATGTGCGCTGCCGATGCGATTTTCGATCGTCCGGCCAGGAAGCGTGGCGGAAGCTGACGCCGTCTGTGTCGCGGATTGCGCAGTTGTTGGAGCGGTTTCACTCGCAGCTGCCGGAGTTGAAGCTGCTTGCGCATCAGCCACGGCTGCCTGCGCTGGCGGTTGAGCTGGCTGCGACTTCACACCTGGAACGGTCAAGGTCGCCGTCGCGAGGTCTGGAACGCCGTTTGTTTGCGATCCCATCCCTGCCAGCGGATTACCGCTTTGATTATCTTCGGGGTTGTCCGAAGGCGCAAACGCAACGGAGGCTGGGAGGTCGCCGCTGTCGTCACTGATTGATGCCTGCGGAGTTGCAGCCTGGCTGGAATTGATAAAGGCATCCTGTTCACCGGCGAGCGAACTGCCTTGCGCCAAAGGCTGGTCGGGCATCGCCGAAAGGCCCAGGGTCGGATCTGAGGTCGTTGACGTGCAGGACGCCATCAAAACGGAAAATAGAAGTGCCGAAACACAACGGGTGGGCAAAACAGCCGCGCGAGGCGTCTTAGCTGTCAAAACGGATTCCTTTCGGCTGGTTCCCGTATCGCACCGGCACACCCCTCACGAATAACAGCCGATCCCCCAAGAAGAACCAACTCTAGAAATCCTACGCGTGTCCCTACGATCCGGCTATTCTTGCATTGAGGCAAGATCATGGTCAGCGTCGCTTTGAATAGCAGCCAATATCCGCGCTGATCAACCCTTGCCAAGCACGTATGTACCGGGAGCATCATTTAAGACCGGCGTACTTGCCCCAACCTTGCGTGCGCGGACCTGCTTCTTATCCTGAATCTTGATCCACTCATGCCAATGCGGCCACCACGAACCCTGGGTCTCCGAAGCCGTCGAAATCCAGTCGTCGAACTTGCCTTCGGGAGCACCGCCGGTCCAGAACTGGTACTTATTGGCGGCGGGCGGGTTGACGACGCCTGCGATATGGCCTGAGCCGGCCAGCACATATTGCACGGGCCCGCCGAAATATTGCGATCCCTCAAACACGGATCGAGCCGGAGCAATGTGGTCTTCGCGTGTTGCCAGATTGTAGATGGGTATCTTGATGTCGCGCAGCGAAAGGGTCTTTCCCCCGAGCATCATCTTGCCCTGCGACATCGTATTGTCGAGATAACAATTGCGCAGATAGAAGGCGTGGTTTGCGGCCGTCATCCGTGCGGAATCCGAGTTCCAATACAAGAGATCGAACGAGGTCGGTTCGCGCCCGCGCAGATAATTGTTCACGACATAGGGCCAGATCAGGTCGTTGGGGCGCAGCATATTGAAGGCCGTCGCCATCTTGGTTCCGTCCAGAAAACCCCTGCCGGACATGACCTTTTCGAGCGCTGAAATCTGCTGTTCGTCGGCAAAGACCTTGAGGTCGCCAGCATGGGTAAAGTCCACCTGCGCCGTAAAAAAGGTCACGGATGCGACGCGCTTATCGCGGGTTTGCGCTTTGGAAGCGAGGGCGGCCGCGAGCAAGGTGCCCCCGACGCAATAGCCGATCGCGTTGACACGTGTTTCGCCTGTCGCCTCCTTGATATGATCGAGAGCGAAATCAATTCCTTGAGCAATATAGCTCTCCCAGTCGAGGCTGGCATGGCGTTCGTCCGGATTGACCCAGGAAATCACGAACACCGTATGTCCTTGCTCGACCGCCCAGCGGATAAAGGATTTCTGCGGGTTGAGGTCGAGGATATAGAATTTGTTGATCCAGGGTGGAACGATCAGCAAGGGCCGTTTGAGAACCATCTTGGATTTGGGTGCATATTGAATGATTTCCGCCAGCTCGTTGCGAGCGATCACGCTGCCTTCGGTATTGGCAATGTTGTCTCCAACCCGAAACTCGGCGCCGTCGGATTGACGAAGCTTGAGGTCACCGTTGCCGGCTGCGATGTCTTCCGCCAACATGCGCATTCCGCGAACGAGATTTTCGCCATTGGCTGCCACGGTTTCGCGAAACAGTTCCGGATTTGTCAGGATGAAATTCGACGGTGAAATCGCGTTGGCGATCTGGCGGACATAAAATTCGGCTTTATGGCGGGTGGAAGGATCGAGATCCGTCGCTTCGTCGACCAAATCGACGGCCCATTTCGATAAAATCAGATAAGCCTGCTTGAGAAAGTCGAAAAACGCGTGGCGGCTCCAATCTGGATCGCGAAACCGCTTGTCACGGATGTCTGCGGCAATCGCGTCCGGCGTCGTCGCGTCTTGAAGCTTTTGCAGCGAATTCGCCCAAACGCCCATAAAAGCTGAAAAGAGTTTGGTTTGAGCGGCGAAAGCGCGCGAGGGCTCAGCCAGCCAGTATTCAGTCACCTTGGAGAAGGTCCGCACCATGTCGGAAACCGGTTCGCCGGAAGATGGCGCCGCTTCGCCGCGTTCACGCGGACCTGCCCATGCCGCTGCGGCCTTGCCGGCTTCCTCCAAGGCGCGCGCCATATTCAGCGCGAACCGGTTCGGGTCCTTGATCGTAAAGCGGTCGATGGTCTCGCTATCGAACCCGTTCGCTTCAGCTTCCGTCCGATCCGGCCGGTCGTTCATTCTGCACTGCTCCTCCAGAGCGTCTTCTTGACACAATATCATGTGACGCCCATAGCGGTCCACGAGACCTTGCACCGCCTGTTGGTCGAGAGGGGAATCCATGAAGTTGCTGCATCGTTCCGCACCTCATCTTTCTATCTGTGCCGCCATGATCGCGACTTGTTTCGCGGTTGCTGGCTGCGGCACGCGCGGAATGACGGATGCCATGGCTCCGATTGCAGAGCCGGCTGGCCTGCCACAACCGGGATCGGCCAACTACCAGCCTGTGCGATCGCAGTCGGACGCCCAGGCTGCCGCAGCACAAGCGCGCGTTGAGCGGCAGGCGTCGGTTTCTGCCGCGACGCAGACCCCGACTAATACCGGCGCTTTTCCGAATCTGAATATCCGTCCGAATGCGGCGGCTGCCCAGCTCACGCCGGAGCAAAGCAAGGCGCTTCTGGCAGACCTTCGATCGACGCAAAACAGATTGAATGCCACGAATCGAGCGGCGGCGCGTAGCGTTCCGGATGCGGCGACACTTCGACGGATCGGGACGTCGCATGGTGACGCGACGTTGAATGCGATCGAAAGCCAATCATCTCAGTAACCATTTTTCGGGGTTTGAGGGGCGGTGTCGCCGTTACCTCGACCGTCAACCGAATTCAGTATATAGGCGACGCGTCGCCGCCAAACCCTCCGCGAGTATTTCAATGGAAGAGTTCCACAAGGTCCGCCGTTTGCCGCCTTATGTTTTCGAGCAGGTCAACCGCCTCAAGGCGGATGCTCGTGCCAAGGGCATCGACATCATCGATCTGGGCATGGGCAATCCCGATTTGCCGACGCCCAAGGCGATCGTCGACAAACTGGTCGATGTGGTTCGCGATCCTACCACACATCGATATTCTTCTTCGCGGGGCATCCCGGGCCTGCGGCGCGCACAGGCAAATTACTATGCACGTCGTTTTGGCGTGAAGCTCAATCCCGATACCCAGGTCGTGGCCACCCTTGGCTCGAAGGAAGGCTTCGCCAACATGGCGCAGGCGATCACCGCGCCGGGCGATGTGGTGATCTGTCCCAATCCGACCTATCCCATTCATGCGTTCGGCTTTATCATGTCGGGCGGGGTGATCCGCTCGATCCAGGCGGAACCGGATAACAGTTTCATTCCCGCACTGGAACGCGCGGTCAGGCATTCGATCCCCAAGCCGATTGCCTTGATCCTGAATTATCCATCAAATCCAACCGCCCATGTGGCCACGCTAGATTTCTATAAAGATGTCGTGGATTTCGCGAAAAAGAACGATCTGATCATCCTGTCGGATCTGGCTTACGCTGAAATCTATTTCGACAGCGCGCCACCGCCTTCCGTCCTTCAGGTGCCGGGGGCGATGGATGTCTGCGTGGAGTTCACGTCCATGTCGAAGACCTTTTCCATGCCAGGCTGGCGCATGGGCTTCGCCGTTGGCAATGAGCGCCTGATTTCTGCTCTGACCCGCGTTAAATCCTACCTGGATTACGGTGCTTTCACCCCGATTCAGGTTGCTGCGACGGCCGCTTTGAATGGCGACGACTCCGAGATCGAGGGCGTACGCGCAATATACAGGAAGCGCCGCGATGTGATGGTGGAATCCTTCGCGCGCGCTGGCTTCGATGTGCCGCCGCCGGCAGCAACGATGTTTGCCTGGGCCAAAATTCCCGAGCAGTATCGTGCCATGGGGTCGCTCGAATTCTCCAAGCTTTTGATCGAGCATGCAGACGTCGCCGTGGCCCCTGGTATCGGCTTCGGCGAACATGGTGATGAGTATGTGCGTCTCGCTCTGGTCGAGAACGAGCATCGACTTCGCCAGGCCGCGCGCAACATCAAGCGCTTCTTTGCCGCCAGCGCCGAAGGGCGCTTCGATAATGTCATTCCGCTCAGCGCGCGCCGCTGAGCCTCCATTCGTTCAGGACTTTTTCTTATGACGGAAGCATTGCGTGTCGGAATCGCCGGCTTGGGTACGGTTGGCGCGTCTGTCGTCAAGGTGCTTGCCGACAAGGCTGCGGAACTGCAACGGCAATGCGGCCGTCCCATAGCGGTTACGGCAGTTTCGGCGCGTGACAAGAGCCGTGATCGTGGCCTCGATCTTTCCAGCGCCGAGTGGTTCGATAACCCTGTCGAACTGGCCAAAAAGGGCCAGATCGACGTGGTTGTGGAGCTGATGGGCGGTGACGAAGGTCCGGCACGCGATGCGATCAAGGCAGCCCTTGAGGCTGGCCGGCATGTGGTGACAGCGAACAAGGCACTGCTTGCCAAGCACGGAGTTTCACTGGCTGACGCTGCGGAAAAGCGGGGCGTTCTCCTGAATTACGAGGCAGCGGTCGCTGGCGGCATTCCGATCATCAAAACGATGCGTGAGGCGCTTGCTGGTAACA
>JAFAGL010000227.1 GCA_023422735.1 Pseudomonadota bacterium | reverse complement strand
TCGCGACATAGTTGAACGCCTTGAAGATCTGCCTCGGGGTGAGAAAACCGGCGCTTTCCAACAGCTCAGCGAGGCGCGCGGACGTAACGCAATGCCATTGCGTGCGAGCCCGGCTGACAATCGCGTTCGCCGCGGCCACGGCGTGACCTTGCCCTGAAAGCCAGCGCAACAAGGCGTCTTCCTGCTCAGGCTCCAGCTGAGGATCGAACACGACCAGCGGTGCGCCCGGTTGCAATCGAACAGCGATTTCCCGCAGAAACGCCTGCTTTTCGCCATTGTCGAGCACAAAATGCAGAACGAGCGAAAGGATCGCGGCGTCGTACAATGTGGTGTCGAGATCGGTCAATCTGCCCTGAACGAAGGCCACGCGATCAACCAGACCAGCCGCAGCCAGCTTTGTGCGTGCGGCTTCCAGCATTCCCGCTGAAGGCTCCAAAGCAGTAAAATGAGCTTCCGGCAGATAGCCAGCCGCCAGCACTATTTCGCTTCCGGTGCCGCAACCAGGCACAAGAACGCGGCTTGGTGCAGGTCTTTCAGCCGCAAGTGCAGCGGCCATGATTTCAAGTGCCGACATATATCTGGGCACGAGCCCGACGATGCGCAGATCGTAATCACGCGCCGCCTGATCAGGAAACACGGTCATTCCATCTCCTCCACCGCAGCATGATCGACAAACAAAGCGCCAGCGCCATGCCAAAGGCCGCAACGAAGCCTGGAAGATCAGGCGATTGACGATGCAGGATAGAACCCAGCACCGGCCCGGCTGCCAGACCGATGCCTTGCGCAATGGCGTTGACGCCGGCCAGCCGCCCTTGTGCGTGCGCGCCTGCGACAAAGCTCAGAAAAGCGAGATTACCCGGCAAAAGCAGACCGAGCCCGATGCCCATGCCCACCATGCTCGCAAACAAAGCGGGAATCGTTGCCGCAGAACCGACCATAAGCATGGACATGACAGCGATAAGACTGCCCGCCAGCATCAGCACCGGAGGCAGCGCGCGCAACGCGCGGACACCGAATGCCTGGGTCAGGATCATCGCAAAGCTTGCGCACATCAAAATGCCGCCAGCGGAGGAAATTGCATCCGAACGGACCATCTGAAAACTGTCTTCCAGCCGCAGCGCCGTCACATGCTGCATAATGGCGAATACACAAACGCCAAGGGCAGTGATCAGGAGTCCCGGCCAGATCCGCGCCAGAACCAGATCGCGCCACATGGCATGCGGCCGCCTTTCGCGGCTCGCAACGTGTTCAAGAGCCAGAAGGACAAAAACGAGACCGAGACCGATGAGAGCTGCCAGCAAGCCCAACGCCATGGCTGGATGGCTCCCGCCGAAGCCAAGTGCAACTGCTGCGCCGCCGATTGCGCCCAGGCCATAGGAGCCGCCAAGCAGCCCCATGCCTTCAGCCCTGTTTTCCGATGATGTGATATCGGCCATCCAAGCCTGCGCTGCCGGAAGCAATCCGCCTGAAAGCAGAGATTGCAAAAGACGTGCGCAAAACATGAGCAGCAGAGCGAAACCCGCGCCGACAGCGCCTTCAACCCTAAGGGCGATGATTGCCGCCGTAAGGCCGGGGCCGATGGCAGCGCCAACCAATCCAATGACCAATATCGGCTTCCGGCCACGTGTTTCGCTCGCAGCACCCCAGAAAGGCGCTGAGATCATGAGAAAAAGCGCCCCGACCCCGAGCATCGCGCCGGTCTGCAATCCTGTGAAGCCAAGTTCACGACCCAGCCCCGGCAACACAACCAGCAGAAATGACTGCGCGGCCGCGTTTGCGGCAAGTGCAGCCAGCAGCGGCATCGCGCGCACTCTGAAGGATTGCCTTGCCATCGTCAGAACTTGATCCGTGCCCCGGCGAGGTAGCTACGCCCCTCACCCGAAACACCCGCAAATACCGGCTCGCCCGCAGGGTTCGTGCCCGCCTGGAAGGCCGATGTCACATAAGTCTCGTCAAAAAGGTTCTCGATTGCGCCAAACAGTTCGAAACGCTCGCCCTGCCAGCCAACCCGCAGATTGACAAGATCATAGGCCGGGAGCTCGCGGCTGTTGGCAGGGTCAATCATTCGCTCGCCGGTGTGACCATATTCGGCCCGCAGATAGGCTGAGCCATCCCACCGCGCGATCTCAACGTCGTGGCGATATTCGGCAAAAAGTGCCGCGCTGAACGACGGCGCGTAAGGCACTTCGTTGCCATCGAGGTTGCCGCCGCTGATACGGGCATTCAGAAGCGCCAGATTTGCACCTAGGGAGAATCCGTTTGTCGGCCGGAACACAGCCTCAAGCTCGGCGCCATAGCTGCGCGTGTCGGCGTTGACCACCGAGAAGCGGCCAAGCACGGGATTGAAGGTAAAGAGCTGTTCATCCGTTGTATCATTGAAGAAAATCGAGGCGCCAAGGTCAAACCACCCGCCGATATCCGCGGCCTTCAATCCAGCCTCGTAAGACCAGCTATACGAGCTGTCATAAGGAGAAAGCGGCAGGCCCAGCGATGCGAATTGATTGTAGAAGAGGTAGCCACCCGTTTTCTCGCCCCGTGCTATGGTGGCGTAGGCCGCGATCCCGTCGCCGAGTTCATAGCTAAGGCCGGTGCGGCCCGTCAGAAACGTATCATCGGTCGTGCCTGCTTCGGAAAAATATCCGAGCGCGCCGTTTCGGCCAAGGAAAGTGCCTTCGAAATCCTTCTTTTCGTGGGTTAGGCGCAAGCCGCCCATCCAGTCCAGGCGATCTGCCAGCGGAACCGTGACCTCACCGAACACCGCCAAATTGGTGGTCTCGATCTGCCCCTGGTAACTGCCATTGGCGAGCGCCAGGCTCGTGATGTCGGTTGTGGAATCGAAGTCCGACCACAAGGCAGCGACACCGCCTACCCATCGCGTGCCGCCGGCACTTTCACCATCAAGCCGCACTTCCTGCGAGAGCTGCGCGCTTTTCTCGTCAATGCGCCGCACATTGAGCCCCGGAACCTGAAGCATATAGCCAGAAGCGCCAGACTGTGCTGCACCGAGGAGTCCATCGACAATATCGGCTTCCAAGGACGTGGCATAATGAAAGAAGCCGGTTGTTGCAGTCAGGTTCGCCCAACCGAGATCACGCTCATATTTGCCGCTCAGACGCCATGCCTCGACCTCGTATTCCGGGAGAGGATTGAAGGCGTTCCGCGGAAATTCGGGATCATCCAGCCACATACCGGTCGTCGGCCGCTGCTTGTCGCGGCTCCAGCTGCCGCTCAGCGTGAAACTGTTGTCCGCATCCGGCTCAACAACCAGCTTACTCGCCAACGTACCATATATGCGCGAACGTATACTGGTTTCTGACGAAGAAATCACACCCGGCGCGCTGTAAATGATATTGGCAATGTCGCCGTCAAAATCATTCAGCCGTCCGGAGAACTGCCCCGCAACCCCGTTCGAAATCGGCCCTTCCAGACTGAAATCGACCTCCTTGCGTCCATGGGAGCCGAATAAGACGCCGAGACTGCCGGCCAGCTGATCCGCCGGATCACCGGTTATGAAATTCACCGCGCCCGCCTGCGAGTTGAGGCCGAAATGCGTTCCCTGTGGCCCGCGCAGCACTTCCACCCGCTCCACGTCCGGCAACGGCAGATCGAACACGCGCGCAGGCACCGGCACGCCATCGATATAATAGTTCACTGACGGCGATATCAGCGCCGACGACGAACCGATACCGCGCATATTGACGAGATTTGAAAAGCCCAGACCGGAATCCGCGTGATTGAAATTCGGCACCTGGCGCGCAAGATGCTGCGTGTCGCGCAGCCCCTGCTTTCGCAATGTCTCATCATCAGCGACGGTAAGTGCAAACGGCAGTTTCCACGCCGGTTCCTCGATGTTGCGAGCGGTAACTGTAACGCGCTCAAGTTGCACCACCGTTTCCTGTTCAGCCGACGCGTCACCAGTCAACGCGCCAGATAGCAACGCACCCCCTGCGCAACCAGACAACCATGCGGCGCGCGCCCAAAACACCCTGCGAGTCATGCTCAAAGCCTTATTGGTAAGTTACCAACCAACTAGCTGAGGGAGCTGATGCTGACAAGTAGTGGACAGGCGCTTTAGGAGATTTTCAGAAACCAGGCAGGCGATTCAAAGGTCAGTGCTTTGTGGCAGGATCACGAGATCGCGGATTGTGACTGTACGCGGCCGCGTCAGCATGAAGATGATTGCATCCGCGACTTCCGTCGCCTCCATCAAACCGCCAGCCGCTTTTTCAGCTTCCAGCTTGTCCTTTGGCCAATCTGCAATCAACGCGGTGACCACTGGACCAGGCTGAACGGCACCGACACGAATTTTGTGCTTGATGACCTGACGGCGCACGGTGTGCACGAAGGCCTGCACCGCATGTTTCGATGCGGTATAGATTGGCTCCCATACCACCGGCACGACACCCGCAACCGAACTCGTAACGATGATGTCGCCCGTTTGACGCTCCACCATATGCGGCAGGACCGCATGGACTGACCTGAACACCGCATTGATATTGAGATTCAGCATCCGGTCCCAGGCATCCGGATCGCCCTGGAGCACGTCCCCGCCCACATATGACCCTGCATTGGCGTGAAAAATATCGAGCTGTCCGGCCTGTTTCAGAATGGAGGGCATCATGGTCTCGACGCTTTGTGGATCGAGAAGATCGATCACCAGCGGCTCTGCATTCGGCCCCAATTCCCTACATATTCTTTCCAGCACATCGCCCGCGCGATCGACAAGAAAGACACGGGCGCCCTCGGCAAGCATAGCTCTTGCACATTCGAGCCCGATCCCGGATGCCGCACCCGTGACTGCTGCTATCTTTCCGGAAAGTTGCTGACCCATGACTGCCCCCTTAACTCTATTCTGACCGGCCTTTCCTGACCGGTCGTCTTCATTCTTGCCAATTGCTATCTAGCCGTTCATCGAGGTTTCAGGCCGGAAACAGATGTACGTTCTGAGGATCGAAGCCGAACTCGACCTGCGCGCCATCTTCAAAAACTTCGTCATGCGGGATGCTGGCGAGAACACGCCCAACCTCTGTTTCCATGCTGACAACCGTTTCGGTGCCAAGTCGCTCGATCAGCGCAATTCTTCCTGAAATACGCCCGGCCAAGCCATCTTCGCCCTTGCGCAAATATTGCGGACGCACACCAAGCACGGCCCGATCTCCCTTCGAGAAACCGGTCACCGGCAATGTGACACGCGGAACAACGGAGGATTCCACCGTCGTCGCTGCGCTATCGGAATCGACGACTTCGACATCCAGAAAATTCATTTTTGGTGATCCGATGAAACCGGCTACGAACTTGTTTGCCGGATTCTTATAGAGATCCATTGGCGCACCAATCTGCTGCACAATGCCGCCTTCGAGCACGACAATCTTGTCGGCGAGCGTCATCGCTTCGACCTGGTCATGGGTCACATAGATCATTGTCGCCCCGAGTTCCTTGTGCAGGCGCGCGATCTCCATCCGCATATCCATGCGCAGCGAGGCATCGAGGTTGGACAAGGGTTCATCGAACAGGAACACCGACGGCTTGCGGATGATCGCGCGACCAATTGCAACGCGCTGGCGCTGACCGCCCGATAGCTGACTCGGACGACGGCCAAGCAGTGGTTCCAGCTTCAAAATTCGCGCAGCTTCACGAACCTTCTCGTCGATCTCGGTTTTGGGCGTCTTGTTGAGAGTGAGCCCGAAACTCATATTTTCATAAACGGTCAGATGGGGATAAAGCGCGTAGGACTGGAAAACCATGGCGATACCGCGCTCCCGCGGCTCCATGTCATTCACTCGGTTTCCATCGATCAGAAGTTCCCCACCGGAAATATCCTCCAGCCCGGCAATCATTCGCAACAATGTAGACTTTCCGCATCCGGACGGTCCCACGAAGACAACGAACTCGCCATCAGACACATCGAGATTGACGTTGCGGATAACTTCGACCCTGTCGAATGTCTTGTTAATGTTCGAGAGGCGCAAATCGGCCATCTCAATCCTCCCCGTTCATGATAATGGGAACCCTCCGACCCGCTTCCTGCAAAGCCTCAAAGGCTGCGAAACGCCGCGTATGCGCGTTGGCGATCTCGCCGCCAGCGGGCTTGAAAGTTTCACTGACCGCCGACATGGTTTCCATCGCTTCAGTCAGGGTGTCGAACTCACCGCTGGCTCTTGCGCCCAACATGGCAGCGCCCAGAAGCACCGGATCGGCTTCGCCTGACACAAGCACGGGCAGGCCTGTGCAATCGGCAAGGAGCTGACGCACAAGCGGGTGTCGGCCTGCGCCGCCGCTGAGCGAAATAGACCCGACCACAGCACCTTTGGCGCGACTGGCCCCGATGATCTGGCGCAATCCGTAGCCGATACCCAAAATACCTGCGACATAGAGCGAGATGAGGTGATCCAGATCTCGCTCGTACCCAAGTCCTGCGATCAGGCCCCGTGCTTGCGGGTCGGCATGTGGAGAGCGGTTACCCAGGAAATCCGGCACAACAACAAGAGAGCCGGCCAGTTCGTGTGCATCTGAAGCATTGGTGCATTTCCTGGCCGCCTGTTCGGCCAACCAGGCAGGAAGACCAAGACTTTCAGCAGCAGCTTGTTCACGTGCTTGCGAAGTCGCGGGGTGAAAAGCGAGCAGCTGGTCGATGGCAGCACCAGCACCGGATTGGCCACCTTCGTTCAGCCAGAGCCCGGGCACCATCGCCGAATAATAGGGCCCCCAGACACCAGGGATAAAGATCGGCTCACGGCTGCTGGCCATTGTGCAAGCAGAAGTGCCGAACACGTAAGCCATCCGCGTTAGAGCCGCATCCTTGTCGCCTGCCCCTACGGAACCGATACCACCAGCGTGCGCATCTATGAGACCGGCCGCCACAGGCGTTCCGGCCACAAGCCCCAGTTCCAACGCAGCCTGTTGAGTGAGCCCGCCAGAAAGCGCCTCTCCGGCCGGAACGATCTGTGTTCCGATACGGACGAAATTCTCATCCGCCAGATCATCAAGGCCGATCTGGCGGAAATAGGTATCGTCCCAACGATCTTCGTGGGCGAGATAAGTCCACTTGCAAGTGACCGTACAGGTCGAGCGGGCAAGACTGCCTGAGGCACGCCAAGTAAGATAGTCAGCAAGGTCGAAGAATTGCCAGGCCTTGTGATATGTTTCGGGCAGGTTCTCTTTCAGCCACAGCAGCTTGGGCGTTTCCATTTCCGGAGAAATCGTGCCTCCGACAAAGTCCAAGACCTTATGACGCGTTTCGTTGATCCGACGCGCCTGGTCGGTCGCACGATGGTCCATCCAAACAATGATATTGCGGTTGGCGTCGCCGTGCTTTCCGACAGGCAATGGTTGACCATCCTGTCCCAGTACCACCAGTGAGCAGGTTGCATCGAAACCGACTCCTGCAATGTCTTCACCGTGCAACGAAGCCGTCGAAAGCGCTTCCCGAACGCAGGCGCAAGCAGCGCTCCAGATGTCCTCGCCGGATTGCTCCGCGTGATGTGTTTTGTCCTGCCACATCCGGATGTCGCGCACGGCTGTGGCGACCATGGCGCCCGCCCGGTCGAAAATGCCCGCGCGCGCGCTTCCAGTGCCAACGTCGATGCCGATGAAATAACGGTTCATGGTTTCAGCCAGTCCTGTGAGAGCAGCGTTCGCTGCCCCCAGTCTTTGATGATCCTGTCAGGCAGCGACCGGTTGGTCGGCGGGGCCGGCGCGCGAGCCGTCCGGGTTGCGCAGGTAAACGCCCTTCTCCAACTGTTGGCGGCGCAGTTCGGCAACATCGATATCGGCTGGAGCCCGGTTGCCGCGCACCGAAATCTTGGCGGCTCGACCGGCGGCCTCGCCCATCGCCATGCAGGTTGCCATCACGCGGATTGCGCCCATCGCCTCGTGGGTTGCCGAGATGGAGCGACCGGCCACAAGAAGGTTGCCGATCGTGTTGGGGACGAGTGAGCGATACGGGATGTCGTAACAATCACCGCACCAGATCAGCGTGCAGTCATCATCATTCGGGCGATGGATATCGATAGGATAACTTGCAACGGCTATGGAATCATCGAAATGGCGGCAGGAAAGTACATCGTCCTGGGTCATCACATACTGACCGACGATCCGTCGCGTTTCGCGAATGCCAAGGAAGGGTGCGGTTTTCGTGAAGTAGGCATTTTCGAAGCCGGCGACATAATTCGTCAGATAGGTCACGATGTCATCTATCTGGCGACGTCCCTCGATCTCACCTTCGGTGAGGCTGCGCGCATCAGTGCCATCCGTCCCCTTGACGCGAGTCATGTTGATCCAGACCTCGCCCTTTTTCAGGCCGGTGATGATGATCGTGCGCTCATTCGGGATCTCAAGACCGCGCTCTGCACGCGCCTGGGCAATCAATTCGCGTAGGCCGACCACGATGAACTGGTTGTTCTGCCCGAAATATTCTGCCGGAATAAAGTCTGTCAGATAGGTCCGAGCTTCCTTCGGAGCGTCAGCAATCGTCATACGCAGCTTGTCGGTATCAACACCTCCAAGACAGAACATCAGCGTCGGCGGCTGCATGCCGCCCTGCTCGTTACCCTTTTCTGTAGGAACGCCCGCATTGTAGGCGACGTCGGCATCGCCGGTGCAGTCAATAACGACTTTAGCCAGCATGGCGCTGCGCCCACTTTTGCTTTCGGTGATGATCCCGCGAATTTCGTTGTTCTCTACGATCGCTCCAGCGAAGAAAGTGTAGAACAAGACATCGACACCAGCCTCCGTCAGCATCTCAAGACCGACGGTCTTAACAGCTTCCGGTTCAACGAGCGTGATACCCATATGCAGAGGACATGGGCGATGTTCGCTCGCACCGTCTCGTTCCGAACGCAAACGATCGATGAACTTCTGAGGCAGTCCATCGATAATCTGGTTACCTTTCTGGCCAAGAAATCCCAGCACCGGCAAACCGATCGTCATGTTGCCGCCTACAAAGCTGCGGCTCTCGACAAGGCCGACGCGCAGCCCATCCTCGGCTGCAGCCAACGCGGCTGTCAAACCGGAAGGGCCACCGCCAACGACCAGAACGTCATATTCGGCCGTAACAGGAATCTTGCGAGCGGGTTCTTCGAAAATGCGGGAAGAAATGGACATGGAACTGGTCCTTGAAAGAATACGAATGGGATTTCCCGCCGAGCTGGGTCGGCGGGAATCTGTTAGATTCAGGCCGGCAACATCGGCTTCACCCGCTCGGCAATAGAAGCGACGGCTTCTTTCACCGGCTTGCGACCAAGAACGGCGAGTTGCACCTCTTCGAGGAATGTCGCCTGCGCACGTGCCGCTTCCGGAAATGGCGGGAATGCCGCGCGGGCATTTGCCAGCGCCTTGGCTTCGACTTCAGCGACCGGGTTCTTTTCCTTCAACCCTGCATCCGCATAGGTTGAGATACGCACCGGCCCATTGCCATTCAACGCCATTCCAAGCGTCACACGCTTGGACGAAACCTCTTTGAGATAGCTCCAGGCCAAATCCTTGTCGGGTGAGTTCTTCGGGATCACCATTCCCCAGGCTTCCACAACGGATGACATTTCCGACTTGCCTTTGAGCTTTTCGGAAACCGGGAATTCTATCGCTTTGATCTTGCCGGGAAACTTGCTTTGATCGGGGTTGTTGAGCTGAGCGGCGCGAGCAAACGGCAAGACCGTGAATGCCGCGCGACCCTGCTGAATCCATGTAACCTGATCGTCATTCTTGGTGGTCGCGTAAGACCGTGGCAGGGCTTTTGCCTCGAACATCCCTCGCAAGGAATCCAGGGCCTGCTCCATCGCGGCCGGATCCGGCAAGAGATTGAAGTCCTTGTCAATGAAATCGCCACCGTACGCACGTGTGAACATGACTGGAAATACGGCCAGATCACTCGCCAGGATCATACCGGTTACAGGTGTGCCTGATTGCGACTGGAACGTCGCCTTACCGGCCTGTTCGATCAATTCTTCGAGCGTGGTCGGCGGCGCGGAAATGCCTGCTTCTTCAAGAAGCTGCTCATTGTAATAAAGACCCTGGGTGGCGTGGCGGACAGGAATGCCGATCAGCTTGCCATCCACAGTCATTCCATCGATGAGGCCCGGGGCGATATCATCGAAGTCTTCGATCGCATCAGCCTTCAATCGTTCATCGAGTGGCTCGAACAAGGCTGCGATTTCCGAGGTCGGACGATTATCGACCATGTAACCCACACCGTAGTCGGTAGAGCCAAGACTCGCTTCCCGAAACAGCCTGTCCTGCAACGGATTTGAATCGAAAGTGGTAAAGCTCAATTGCGCATTGTTGGCGCTTTTCCAATCTTTCAGTAGATCGCCTTCACCCGTGCCGAGCACGGTTTCGTGAACCTTGTGGCTGAGCACATTCAGTGTCTTGGATTGAGCCCATGACGGGGTCGCAGCGAGTGCTGCAGCACCTCCCAGGGTCGTGCCAAGAAACGCTCGACGTGTGAATGCATGTTTCATCAGATTTGGCATTGTTACCTCCCTTGCCTTTAAGATTTGCGTCAGCCCTTCGTTGCGCCAGCAGTCAGACCGGCGACGAGGTAGCGATTCATGAAAATGACGAACAAAAGGATCGGCGCGAGCTGGACAGTTGACGCTGCAAACAGGACACCCCAGTCCACCCCGTCTATCGATCCGATCATTTCAGAAATGACCAAAGGTGCAGTCTTCGCGCGTGTCGCTGTGAAGATGAAAGCGAACAGAAACTCGTTCCATGCAAAGACCACGACGAACACCGCCACGGCGATAATGCCTGGCGCAGCGAGGGGCACGATCACCCGGCGAAGGATCGTCAAGCGTCCTGCCCCGTCAATGGCTGCGGCTTCGTCCAGCTCCCTGGGAATCTGGTCGATGAAGGTTCGCATCAAGACCGTGCCGAGCGACACGAAGAAGGTCGCGTAAAGAACGATCAGAACGATGTGCGTATCGTTGAGGTTAAGCGCGTTGATGAGCGGGAACAGCGGCAGCGTCACCACGATCGGCGGGATCAGGCGCACAACGATGAGCGCCATGACGCTTGCATTGAGCATTCGGCTGCTGTTGCGCGAATAAACATACCCGGCGCATGTGCTCGTCACGACTGCGAGCGCCGTCGCTCCCGCCGTTATGATCGTGCTGTTGAACAGACCGCTAAAGAAAACATCCCACCGCGTCCAGAGCGCGACGTAATGCTCAAAAGTCGGTGTGTACACATATGTCGGCGGCACCGCGAATATCTCTGTACCCGGCTTCAGCGAAGACATCACGATGAACACTATCGGCAGCAGCGACCAAATGAGGATTGCAGCGACCGCGATCGTTTTTCCCGCAGCAGGCAGAAGGGTTTTAGTGCGCATTGCTGGCCACCTGCTTGCGAAGAACGAAAACATAGCCGGCAGCCAGCAAAAGCGAAGCCAAGACCATAATCCAGGCGGTTGCGGCCGCAGAACCGAATGCGTTGTAGCTGAAAGCTTCCTGATACAGATAAACCGCGACGACTTCCGTGGAGCGGGCAGGACCACCCTGGGTCAGCAGCCACACCTCGGAAAATATGCGGAAAGCAAAAATATATCTGAACAAAAGCGCAACAACGATTGCTGGTCCAAGCAGCGGCATGGTCACACGACGAAATGCCTGCCAAGGGCGCGCGCCATCAATCCTTGCCGCTTCATAGAGATCCGACGGAATGGCGAGGCGTGCAGCGTAAAGGATGATGAAGGTGAACGGTAGGTGCAGCCAGATCGTCAAGAGTCCGATCAGGATCATGGCGTGGCTTGGCTCAAACGACCAGTCGAGTATAGGCAGTCCGAGTGAGGTCAGCATCTGGGTAACCGGGCCGACATCCGGATCAAACAAAAAGCGCCACAT
>JAFAGL010000210.1 GCA_023422735.1 Pseudomonadota bacterium | reverse complement strand
GACAATGCGACCACGGTGAAGGCGATCTGGAACGTCACGATCAGGATGTCATGCAGCTGAAACTCCGACCACGCGGTGAAATACCAGCGTGTGGTGAAGTCGGCCGGCAGCCATGTGCCGAGCCAGCGCGTGCCGAAGGATGACAAAACCACCGTCGCGATCATGGCGACGAGGTTCAGCACGAAAAAGCCGACCACGCACCAGATGAGTGTGATCCAGAGTTTTGCGCCAATAGACGTGTCGCGGATCATGGTCAGCCTTTCCCGCCGGCCGTCGAGCCGCGATAAAACAGGTTGCGCACCATCAGGATGGCAATGACGATGACGAGCTGAACCGCTGCCATAATCATCGCGATGGCGGATGCCATCGAGTAGTCATATTGCTCGAACGCAGCCTGATAAGCGGCGATGGAAATCACGCGCGTGGGGCCGGCTGGCGCGCCAAGCAGGACCGCAGATGGAAACACTGCGAAAGCCTGCACGAAGGAAAGACAGCTGGCGATGATCAGCCCGGGCGCAAGAAGCGGCAGGTAAACATAGCGGAACCGTTGCCACGCACGTGCGCCATGGGTGGCTGCGGCCTGTTCCAGCGCCGGATCGATGCCGGTCACATAAGACAGGGTCAAAAGAAATGTGAACGGAAAACCGGTGATGATCAGCGAAGCAAAGACGCCCCAGTAATTATTTGTCAGCTTCACGGGACTGTCGATCAGCCCGATCAACATGAGTGTACGGCTGAACCAGCCTTGAGGGCCGAGATAATTCAACAACCCTTCGGCAACCAGAACGGTGCCGAGCGTGACTGGCAACACCAGAATGGTGGTCAGCAGGCGCTGATGCGTCATCAGCCGGACGCGAAACGCGATCGGAACCGCCAGAACCAGGCTGATGATCGTGACCGGCACTGCGAGCCAAAGCGTGGTGCTGATGGTTCTGTACAAGAACGGGTCGGAAAAGAATTTCTGGTAGTTGGCGAGTGCGCCGCCTTCCAACGGGTCGAATGAAAGCAAAAGACCGTAGATGAAGGGGTAGATGAAGATCGCCAGAATGAACAGCACTGCGGGCAGCACCAGCAGCGTCACGCCGTCGAACCCGCGTAGTTCGAGGCGCTGACGCAGCGAAGGCGGTGGAGTGTGCGCGTTGATCGTCATGTCAGGCCGCGTAGATGAGGCTGCGATCTGGGTCGATTGCGAGCATGATCTCGCTGCCGACCTCGACGGATCTGTTGATATGGAAGATGAGTTCCAGCCCGCCTTGCGTTCGCGCGGTGCCGGCGAATTCGCGTCCACGATATTCGATCGTTTCCACCGTTGCGCGCAGGCTGTTTTCCGCGCCTTCCGAAACGTCGTCCGGCCGCGCGGCGATCACCACCGCATCACCGACGCTGACTTGGTCGCGCAACATGCCTGAAAGCGTCACATTTCCGAACTGGACGCTGCCGCGGCCACCATCTTGCGCGATCAGCTTGCCGGAAAGGCGGTTGCGGTACCCCATGAACTCGGCAACGTCGAGATGATCGGGGTTTTCATAGAGTTCGCGCGGCGCGCCCACCTGGCGTATCTGGCCATCGCGCATGACGACGATGCGATCGGCGAGCGACAGCGCTTCGTCCTGGTCATGCGTCACGTAGATCGTGGTGGCTCCGAGCTGGTTGTGAATGCGACGGATTTCCGCGCGCATTTCCAGTCGCAATTTGGCGTCGAGATTGGAAAGCGGTTCGTCCATGAGAACCAGCGGCGGCTCGATCACGATCGCGCGTGCGATCGCAACACGCTGCTGCTGGCCGCCTGAAAGCTGGCCAGGCAGCTTGTTTGCCTGGCTTTCAAGCCGCACCAGCGCCAGCCCTTCATCGACCCGCTTGGCGATTTCCGCCTTCGCCATGCCGCGCATCTTCAGGCCGAATCCGATATTGGATCGAACTGTCATATGCGGAAACAGCGCATAATTCTGGAACACCATGCCGAAGCCGCGATCTTCCGGCTTGAGCTGGTCGATGCGCTTGTCATCGATGGAAATGCTGCCGCCCGTGGTGGCGAGCAATCCCGCAATGCAATTGAGCGCGGTCGACTTTCCGCAGCCCGACGGGCCCAGGAGAGCGATGAACTCGCCCTTGCGAATAGTCAGCGAAACGTCCCGAAGCGCGTTCAATGTGCCGAAGGATCGGCCGACATGATCGAGTCGGAGTTCGTCGAATTTCGACGAGGCAAGCAGCATCCCTTGGAAATCCTATCTTTGGTGTGATCCGGAATGGAACCGGATCACAGCCGTGCATGTCCGATGCGGATTATTTCGAAGCCGCAGCCACTTGTTCGTCCCAAATCCGGAAGGCCTCGACCATGGCCTTGGGTTCGAGCGGAAGTTCGATCGGGTTATTGGCGATCAGATCGGCATATTCATCGCGACCATATTCGGCGATCGCGTCCTGGCTGGCTTGCGGCGCCATGTCGAGCGTGACGTCCTTTACGGCCGGGCCGGGATAGAAATAGCCTTCGTCAAAAGTGTAGGCCTGCTGTTCGGGCGTGAGCAGGAAGGTCATCAGATCCATCAACACTGCCAGCTTTTCATCGCTGACGCCCTTGGGCACGCACATGTAATGGGCATCCGCCACCCAATGGAAACCCTTCAGTGCCGAGACCTTGGCTTCCTTTGGTACTACGCCGAGAACGCGGGGATTGATGTCCCATCCGGTGGTGGTAACCGTCATGTCACGCGTGCCTTCACCAAGCTCCTTCATCAGCGCGCCGGTGCCGGTCGGATAATATTCGATGTTCTGGTGCAGTTCCTTGAGATAAGCCCAGGTCTTGTCCCAGCCCTTGACGGGATCTTTTGGATCGCTGTCGCCCAGAAGATAAGGCAGGCCCATCAGGAAGGTGCGACCAGGCCCCGAATTGGCCGGGCGTGCATAAATGAAGCGGTTCGGGTTTTCCTTGGTCCAGGCAAGAAGCTCTTCAACTGTTGTTGGAACCTGTTGGACTTTTTCCGGCATGTATTCGAGCAGCGGACCGGATGGATAATAGGTCACGATCACGCCGTGGTCTTGACCAAGCGACAACATGCGCGCGGCCGGCTCCAGATAGATGTCTTGCAGCTTCGGCAAGGCGCTGGCCTGGTCAGGCAGCAGCTTGACCCAGAGATCCATCTCAAGGCCTGCCGAAAGCGCATCCGTGCCGGTCAGCACGAGATCGATATCGACGCGGTTGGCGCGTTGCTGGGCGCGAAGCTTGCCCGGCAGTTCAGGCGCAGGCGCCTTGGTGAAGACGATGTTTGAAACCAGCTCCGGCTTTGCTGCCTTGTAATTCTCGATGGCTTTTTGTGTCAGCGCCAGATTGCCGGCAACGTCGACGATGTTGAGCGATACGGGTGACGACGGCAAATTGCCCGATTGCGCGAAGGCGCGGCCCATAGGCAGCGTTGCGATGCCCGCCAATCCGCCGAGAGCCTGTCTGCGGTTGAGTTTGAACATGCTTTGTTTCCTCCCTGAAACAATTCCGCGCTCCCCGCGCGAAGAAGTTTGATATATTAATCTACCAGTTCCCGATGACAACCGCTTTTCTGTCGTCTTCGCCTATCGTCTTATGTCTCTTTCGATCGGGCAGGCCATTGGGCGACGGTCGCGCCGGCGCCATTCTGCATGAGTTGCGAAAGTGCTTTTTCCACGGTCGCACAAAATACCGGGTTGTTGGGCAGGTCGGTTCCGAACACCTGCTTCACTCCGAGAAATGATGAAACCAGTTGCGTGGTTGTGGAGGCGTTTTGCGCCAGCTTGCGAAATTCGTCGGCCAGCGGATCGCGCACGTCGATGTCGGCGCCCTTTTCATCCACCCCTGATGCGTAACGTATCCAGCCAGCGACGCCGAGCGCCAGCCGGTCGAAGGGGGAACCGGTGGAAAGCCGGTCGCGGATGGTGTTCAACAGCCGTTGCGGCAGCTTCTGCGAGCCATCCATGGCGATCTGCCAGGTTCGATGGCGCAGGGCTGGATTGGCGAAGCGCGCAAGGAGATCGGTCTTGTAGGCGTCGAGATCGATACCGTTGAGGCTGGGTAAGGTGGGCGTGA
>JAFAGL010000209.1 GCA_023422735.1 Pseudomonadota bacterium | reverse complement strand
CGATCCGGTCCGGCACGAAATCTTCAACGAGAAAGCTTTGCGAAGCGAGTCCGGGCTGTTCCGGGTCGGCGTGAATACGCATCTGCCACGTGCCGCGCATGGCGTTGGATGTCGTCTTGAAATCAACGGCGTAGCCGCCGAGCGAAGCTTTGGTCGCCACGATCCTGCGGTCTTCCACGCCGTCCGGCCGGGTGAAGATGAAGGTGAGCGGCAGGGAGGCCGCAGCCTTGGCTTCCTCATCGCGGATCAGTGCCGCTGCGTGAACCGTTTCCCCCGCGCGGTAAATGCCGCGTTCCGTCCAGGCAAACGTGTCCAGGTTCGTTGCCGGCGAACGACCGGTCACGCCACGGTCGGACAGATCGAACCCGGCGCGCGTCAGGTCGAGGAAAACGAAATCGTCGCCCCTTCGCGCCAAAAGGGCAGCCGGCACGAGCGCGCCCGTTCCGCGCGTCAGTCCGGCGGTGAACGTCGCCCTGCCATCCCGGTCCGTTTTCGCGGTTCCGAGCAGTTCGTTGTTGCGGGCAAGCAGCGATAATTCGATATCGGAGGCGGGCGTCGCGTCGTTGAGCGAACGCGCGAAAACATTCAATCCATCCGAGCCTGTATAGGTCACAAGGCCAATATCGGACACAACAAACCATTGCGTGGCCTTGTTGTCCCAATTGTCGCTCTTGTCGTTTGGCGGCGTGGCCACCAGCACATAAACGCCGGGCTTTCGCTCGGGCAGCGCTTCGTTGACAGGAAACGAGGTCACGATTTCCTTGTTGAGCTCGTTGTCGACTTCGATCGACCCTTTCCAGACCGGCTCGCCGAGATCGCTTTCGAGGCTGGACAGGCTGTAATTATCCAATTGCTTGAGGAACTGGTCTCCTGCCAGCAATTGCGTAATCGCCCGGTCGCCCACACGGAAAAGCCGCAGATCCGCGCTGTCCATGTTCACGGACACCATGGGAATGCCGTGGCGACCTGCCGATGGCAGCACGAAGGCGTCACCGGTGAAACGGGCCGATGGCGTCCGGTCCCGCACGTAAATATTCAAGGTCGCAGGCGCTTGCAGGCTTTCGCCGATCGCCGCCGGCAGGCCGCTGCGGAATGTCACCCGATATTCCTGGCCATGTTCCAGCCCATCGATGCAAATCTCGCGGCCGCTTGCGGTCAAGGCAGGGGCCGGTTTGCCGTTCAATGTCACGAATGTGCTGTAATCGGTGCCGGTCTTGACCAGATCTTCCGAAAACTGCGCGCACATGCGCGGCAAGGCCGTATCGGCATCAGTCGAATTATCCAGAATTCGGAAGCCCTTGCGTTGCTTGAGATCGGCATAGGCCGACTGGACTTCAGCGTCATTCACAAGCGCCAGACTTGCTTCATACGCGCTGAGCGCGGGGCGGGACTGGTTCTTGTTTTCGAGCGCGGAAGCCAGAACGGAAAGCGCTTGAGCGCGGTCCGCAGCCGAACGGCTTGCGAGATAGGCGTTCAGCGCCGCTGAATTCGCATTGTTCTGATATTTGTTGCGGTCGCTGTAACCGGAAGTCGGGGATGCCAGCAGCGCGCGCGAAAGGTCAATCCAGATTTGCGCGTCGTTTGGCGAAACGGCGAGCGCATTGACAAATCTGTCGGCTGCTCCGCGCGGGTCGTAATCGGTGGTTTCGCGCGCTTGTTGCAAAAGTGCGGCCAATCCTGTGGAGGCATCAGGGGCGGCCGACGTGATTTCGTCGCGATATCGGCGCGCGGCATCCACGATATCCGCAGACACGAAGGCAAGGGCCGGTGGCGCTCCAAGATCAGCGTCCTCGGATTGATCGACAATCTTGCCCGCAACCGCGTTTTCGGCTGGTTGCAGCGTGGCGAAGTCCGTTTTCAGGAAACACCATTGCACCTTGGTATTATAGGTGAAGGCCCGGCATTGATCGTCAGCGAGGCAAACCGTTTCGCATTGATCGAGAGTGACATCTTTTTCGGTGCGCAGATCGAAGCCGAAATAATCGGCATTCTCGGTGGTTTCGATCGTTTTCATCGGTTGTGCGATGCTGGCGCCGGTCAAAACCAACCCCATCAGCGCTGCACCGACAAAACCTCGAAGACGTTTTGCAGCCTTGGCTGTGCAGTGGATCGCCATATCACCCTCCAGCGTCATCCGCTGAGGCAAAAGAGCCCCGCTTTCGGCTCAAGTCAATGCAGACTCCTGCTTTGCGACGGGGATAAGATCTCACGGCAGCCAGGAATTGTGAACAGGAACTGTATTACGCCGGAAAAGAAGCACGGATTAGGATGGGTGGCTCAGCCCTGAGACCGCTCTGGCCTAAAAGCACCGATCCTTGTCGCATATGCGCATTTCGGGCCGGCTGCATTCAGTGCAGATTTGCGTTCGGGAACAAAAAATAAGCGCCTACTTTGACAATGCAGCCCAGATGCTGAATTGTTGCGAAAATAAGGCAACTCAATCGGGAGCACCCAATGAAGTTCTTCAAGAACAACGGCAATAAGGTTCCAGCGCACATTCATGAGGCAGCGGAACAGGTCAAAGCAGGCAAGCTTGACCGTCGCGAATTTCTTGCGCTTGCTAGTGTGTTCGGGGCTTCATCTGCAATGGCCTATGGCATGATCGGTGCGCCGACGCCGGCTCTTGCCCAGGATGCCGAGCCGAAAACAGGCGGCGTTCTCAAGGTGCAGATGTTCATCAAGGCGCCAAAGGATCCGCGCCTGGCCGACTGGACCGAAATCGCCAACACGATGCGCCAGTCGCTCGAAGCGCTGGTTTATTACACGCCGGAATATACGTTCGAGCCTTACCTGCTTGAAAGCTGGGAAGTTAACGAGGACGCTACCGAATATGTCATGAAACTGCGGCCGAACGCGGTTTGGACCAATGGCGAACCGGTCACCGCCGAACATTTGATGTTCAACCTGACCCGCTGGTGCGACAAGTCGGTTGAAGGCAACTCTATGGTCGCGCGCATGGGCACGCTGGTCGATCAGGAAAGCGGCAAGATTCGCGAAGACGGCGCGGAAATCGTTGACGAACATACGGTCAAGGTCAAACTCACCGAGCCGGATATCTCGTTTATCCCGAACCTGGCCGATTACCCGTGCCTCGTGGTTCATCCGTCGTTCGATGATGACGGCGCGGATTTCATCCGAAACAAGATCGGCACTGGTCCGTTCGAGCTTGAATCCTTCGATGTGGGGCAGCGCGTCGTTTACAAGCGGCGTGAAGACGGCAAGTGGTGGGGCGGCGACGTTCCGCTGGATGGCGTCGAATTCGTCGACTACGGCACGGATCCGTCAGCTGCGGTCAACGCCTTCGAATCCGGCGAAGTTCACGCGAATTATGAAACGACGCCAGATTATCTCGACATCATGGACGGGCTCGGTCTGGAGCGGAACGAGGCGACCACCTCGATCACCATCGTTGCGCGCACCAATGTGACCAACAAGCCTTACGACGACCAGCGTGTTCGCAATGCTTTGCAGCTTGGCGTCGACAATGCCATCGTTCTGCAACTGGGCCAGAACAATGCCGGCGTTCCGGCTGAAAACCACCATGTCGCGCCGATCCATCCGGAATATGTGGAGCTTCCGAAGATTGCCCGTGATGTGGAAAAAGCCAAGGCTTTGATGGAAGAAGCGGGTCAGGCCGATTTCGAGCACGAGCTGATCTCTTCGGACGAGGACTGGCACAAGAATACGGGCGACGCGATCGCTGCCCAGTTGCGCGAAGCCGGCATCAAGGTGAAGCGGACGGTTCTGCCGGGCTCGACATTCTGGAACGACTGGACGAAGTATCCTTATTCGCTGACCAACTGGACCATGCGTCCGCTTGGCGTGCAGGTTCTGTCGCTTGCTTACCGCACCGGCGAAGCCTGGAACGAAACGGGCTGGTCGAACAAGGAATTCGACGAGAAGCTGGCAAAGGCTTTGTCCATCGTGGACGCCGAAGAGCGCAAATCCGTGATGGGCGATATTGAAAAGATCCTGCAGGATTCCGGCATCATCATCCTGCCTTACTGGCGCAAGGTTTATAACCACAATCAGCCGGTGGTGAAGAACTACATCCAGCATCCGATGCAGCAGCTGAACCTCGGCAAGGTCTGGCTCGACGAAGCGTAAGCGGCTGCCGACGGCGCTTCATGCGCCGTCCCGTCCGTTTCTGTTGCAGGCCGTGACTGGCGGCCTGTCAACGAATTCACACCAGGTCTCAAGCCTGACCCCAACCCGCAGCGCCTTTTGCGAAAGGCAAAACTCACGGCAGGGGAAGCAATGCTGTCCTTCGTTTTGCGCAGATTAGGCATCATGGCGTTGACCATGTTGGCTTTGACCGTGGTGGTGTTCTTCCTGGTCAATCTGGAGCCCAATCTCAAGAAGCTTGCGATCACGCAAACCGAGTCTCGGGCAACATCCGAGCAGCTCGAATCGTGGCTTGAGCGAAATGGCTATCGCCAGAATTTCTTTGTCCGCTATGGCCAATGGCTGGGTGTGGTCAAGAAACAGCCGAATATCGATCCGGCAACAGGCAATGCCGTTGCGCGCTTCCGGTTTTGCGATGAACCGTCCGAGCCGACCTATGCCGGTTTGTTGCAAGGCGAGTTCGGCTGTTCGACCAAATTCCGTGTTCCAGTGGCCGACAAGCTGTTTCCCGCTTTGGGTTCCACCGGTATCCTGATGTTCTGGGTGATGGTCACCATGGTGCCGATCGCGCTTTTGGTCGGCATTCTGGCCGGTATGCGCGAGGGGTCGCGTACCGATCGCGGGTTGTCGATGGCCTCGATCACGACGACGGCGACACCCGAATACGTATCCGGTGTGATCTTTACGGTGATTTTCGCCTCCTGGCTTGGCTGGCTGAATGGCTCTGCGGCTTCTGCCACCAACCAGGGCGTGACGTTTTACAATTTCACCTTGCCGGTGATGACGATGGCGATCTACGGCATCGGTTATATTGCCCGCATGACGCGCGCCTCGATGGTCGAGGTGATGACGCAGCAATATATCCGCACCGCGCGCTTGAAGGGTTTGTCGTTCCGTTCGGTTGTCGTCAAACATGCGCTGCGCAACGCCCTGATCGCGCCGTTCACGGTGATCATGCTGCAGTTTCCATGGCTGCTGACAGGTGTCGTCATCGTGGAAACCATGTTCCGCTATCAGGGGTTTGGTTACGCGCTGGTGGAAGGGGCTGCCAATAACGACATCGATCTTCTTCTCGGCTGTTCGCTGATTTCGGTTTTTGTGGTGCTGTTCACGCAGCTCATCTCCGACATCGGCTACGCCTATCTCAACCCACGCATTCGCGTTCAGTAGGGCGGGCCGTTTCGATGCAACTGGAATATCTGAGTGTTGCCGGCATCGTGTTCGGCGTGTTGAAGCAGTTTTGGCCGGTCTGGCTGTGCTTGGCGATCGTTCTCATCCTGAGCTTCACCTTCAAGGCCCGCCTCGGCTTGTACGGGCAATTGTTCGATACCGGGGTCGGCATTGCGGGCGTGATGATCTGCTTTTTCTGGCTTTTCACCGCGATGTTTGCTTCCACAATCGTGACCTTCAATCCGCTTGCGCAGGTTGCGGTCATGAAGGATGCCTTGCCCGGCGCGATCGATCCGCAAAGCGGCGGCGTGTATCTGTTCGGTGGCGACAAGCTGGCGCGCGATGTGTTCAGCCGCATGGTTTACGGC
>JAFAGL010000195.1 GCA_023422735.1 Pseudomonadota bacterium | reverse complement strand
GTCCCGGGCACGCTTGGCGTGCTTTCGAAGCCGGTTGCAGACGAGGAGCTGAAGCAGGCGATTCAATATGCAACGGCCTGCCATCATAAAACCGCCGCTGAGCCACCCAAGCGCCTGCATCTTTTTGCTGGAGTGGCAGACCGGCTGGCGGGTTAGAGCTTGTGGGTCGCCAGTCGAGGGCGCCGGACCATCCAAGCTCAATGCGCCTCATCCCAATTGAGCGCAGCGCGCGCATCGACCTGCAACGGTACCGATAGCGAAACCGCAGGCATCGCCGCATCTTCCATCACCTTGCGAATGATCGGGATCGCGCCATCGACATCCTTATCTGCAGCTTCAAAAATCAGTTCGTCGTGGACCTGGAGCAGCATCCGCACGTCGCCGTAACCGGCCTCTGCCAATGCGCCATCCATTTTCACCATGGCACGGCGGATAATGTCGGCAGCCGACCCTTGGATCGGTGCGTTAATGGCCGCGCGTTCGGAATTGGCGCGGATGGAGGGATTCGATGCGCGGATTTCGGGATAATGGGCGCGGCGGCCGAAAATCGTTTCCACATAGCCATGCTCGCGGCAGAAACTCTTGGTTGCTTCCATATAATCGCGAATGCCCGGGAAACGTTCGAAGTAACGCTTGATATAAGCACCCGCTTCCTCGCGCGGAATGGACAGCTGGTTGGAAAGACCAAAGGCGGAAATGCCGTAAACAATGCCAAAATTGATGGCTTTGGCTCGTGACCGGACCTCCCGCGGCATACCTTCGACCGGCACATTGAACATTTCCGACGCGGTGATGGCGTGGATGTCATCACCATTTGCAAATGCGGCCTTGAGCTGCGGAATATCCGCGACATGAGCGAGAATGCGCAGTTCGATCTGGCTGTAATCGGCAGAAATCAGGCGATTGCCCTTTTCCGCGATAAAGGCCGTGCGGATTTTGCGTCCTTCCGTCGTGCGGATTGGGATGTTTTGCAGATTAGGCTCGATGGAAGACAATCGGCCGGTCGACGTCGAAGCCATGGAATAAGATGTGTGCACACGGTTGGTGTCGGGATGCACATATCCAGGCAAAGCATCTGTATAAGTCGACTTCAGTTTAGTAAGCTGGCGCCAATCGACGATCTTGCGCGGCAAATCATGCCCTTCCGCAGCCAGTTCCTCCAGAACCTGCGCTGACGTGGACCATTGGCCAGTCTTGGTCTTGGCACCGCCCGGCAAGCCCAACTTGCCGAAGAGGATTTCGCCAAGCTGCTTGGGCGAACCGATGGTGAAATTCTCACCCGCCGCCTTGTAGATATCGGCTTCAAAACTTGCCGCTTTTTCCGCCAACTCTCCGGACAAGCGCGACAGCATCTGGCGATCGATCGCAATGCCGCGATGTTCCATGCGCGCGAGGACAGGCAAAAGCGGACGCTCCAGCCGCTCGTAAATCGACACCAGGCCTTCGGCTACCAGCCTTGGCTTGAGGATCGACCAGAGGCGAAGCGAAAGATCGACCTGTTCGCCGGCCGCCTGCGTGGCGCGCTCGATGTCCAACCGGTCGAAACTGATGCCGGATCGACCGGAGCCCAGCAGGTCCTTGATTGCAATCATCGAATGGCCCAGCCAGCGATTGGCGAGCGCTTCCAACATATGCGCTCCCGATCCCGCATCGAGCACGTAAGAAATCAGCATGATGTCATCGAATGCCTGAAGCTCGACGCCATGATGCAACAAGATCAGCCATTCATTTTTCAGATTGTGGCCGACCTTCATGACAGAGGGGTCGGATAACAGCGGCGCCAGCAATTGCAGCGCCTGCGTCAGCTGCATCTGGCCATCCATCATACCTGAGCCAAGCAGATCGTTATCCTGGCTTTTATGGCTGATCGGGATATAGCCGGCCTGTCCGGCACCAGTGCCGAGGGTGATGCCGGTAATCTCGGCGCGCATTGGATCAAGCGACGAGCTTTGAATATCGAAACCGACCACGCCCGCGGCGTAGGCTTCCGCAATCAGCGTTTCCAGGCCACCAGTATCGCGCACCGGCCTGTAGGCCGACAGATCTATGCTTTGACCAGCTCCTGCCTGCGCGCGCCGCTCGGCGAGTTGCTTGGGCGTTTTTGGGCCCGCTTCCACCGGTGCCTTGCCTGATGCAGGCGTTGCGACGTCAAGGTCGGGCCCATGCGCGCTTTCAAAGCCATCTACGGTGATGATCCCGGCATCCACCGCATTGGCGTCGGTATCGGTGTGTTCGGCAACCCGTCGGGTCAGCGAAGTGAACTCCATGCCTTTCAGGAAAGCGATCAGCTTCGGCCCGTTAGGATCGCCGAGCTGCAATGTGTCGAGCTTTTCCGTCAATGGCGCGTCATTGCGCAGCTTCACGAGTTCGCGGGAAACCCGCGCATTGTCGGCATTGGCGATGATGGTTTCGCGGCGCTTGTTCTGCTTGATCTCGGAAGCGCGTGCGAGAAGCGTGTCGAGATCGCCGTATTCCTCCAGAAGCTGTGCGGCGGTTTTCGGGCCGATACCTGGAACACCCGGCACGTTGTCGATCGAATCGCCGGTCAATGCCTGCAGATCGATCATCTTTTCGGGTGGTACACCCCATTTTTCGATGACTTCCGGAATGCCGATCTGGCGATCCTTCATCGGATCGTACATCTGGACGGTCGGGCCTACCAGTTGCATCAGATCCTTGTCGGAAGACACAATGGTCGTATCGGCTCCTGCTTCGCAGGCCATTCGACAATAGGTCGCGATGATATCGTCCGCTTCGAAGCCTTCCAGCTCAATGCAAGGGAGGTCAAATGCACGTGTCGCTTGCCGGATAAGACCGAATTGCGGAATGAGATCATCCGGTGGAGCGGTGCGGTTCGCCTTGTATTCGGAGAAAAGCTCGTTGCGAAACGTCTTGGACGAATAATCGAAGATCACCGCGAAATGCGTTGGCACAATACCGACATCGGTGTTGCGGGCATCGCGCAACAGCTTCCACAACATGTTGCAAAAGCCGGAAACCGCGCCGACCGGCAGGCCATCTGATTTTCGCGTCAGCGGCGGGAGCGCGTGATACGCGCGAAAGATATAGCCGGAGCCATCTACGAGGAAGAGGTGATCACCTTTTTTCATGGGCTACGGGTAGCGCCAGGGGCGCGAACTGTCCATCCAGAAGTGGCTTCGTCACAGCAGTTCCTGACAAAGCTAAGCTCAGCGCCTATTACTGTCTTTATTAGCTGAATGGACTGTTCAACGAAGTAACGGGCACGTTACGAAGATGTAATCTTGTTGCCCTTGATTAGCCATGTTGCAGATCACAAATACAGGTCACCGGCACCAAATTGCCGGATCCGGCAAAGGCTCGTCCCCCGCCTGCAACCGGATTTAGATGCGGTGGCCTCATCCCCCTCTCCGGGCTGCCGCATTTCTGATACGGCCACCGTGGTAACCCCCTCCACCACGGTGGCCGCTTCTTTTGGACGGTCTTCCTTCTTTGCTTTCTTCGCCTTGATCTAATAGGTTCGCCCCGATTTTTCCCAATGCTTCGGAGCCGTTTCGTGGCCACGCTTGAACCTGTTCTTCAATCCCTTGATTCCAATTTCGACAAAAGCCTTGAGCGCCTGTTCGAACTGCTTCGCCTGAAGTCGGTTTCCACCGACATGGCCTATGCCCCGGAATGCCGAAAGGCGGCAGAATGGCTGGTCGCGGATCTCAACTCGATCGGTTTCGACGCCAGCGTGCGCGACACGCCCGGCCACCCGATGGTCGTCGCCCACCATGAAGGCTCGGAAGGCAGCCCGCATGTGCTGTTTTACGGCCATTACGACGTCCAGCCGATCGATCCGCTGAACCTCTGGGATCGCGACCCGTTCGACCCGGCCATCGATACGATTGAGGATGGGATCAAAGTCATCCGCGCGCGCGGCTCATCCGACGACAAGGGCCAGATCATGACCTTCGTTGAAGCCTGCCGTGCCTACAAGGCCGCGAATGGCTCGCTGCCATGCCACGTCACGATCCTGTTCGAGGGCGAGGAAGAAAGCGGCTCGCCGTCGCTCAAGCCATTCCTGGAAGCCCATAAGGACGAGCTGAAAGCCGATTTCGCGCTGGTTTGCGATACCGGCATGTGGGACCGTGAAACGCCTGCGATTTCCGTTGGATTGCGTGGAATCCTCGGCGTCGAGCTCACCATTCATGCCGCCAATCGCGACCTTCATTCCGGCTCCTATGGCGGTGCTGCGGCCAATCCGATCCGCGTTCTTTCAAAGATCCTCGCCGACATTCACGACGAAAGCGGTCGCGTCACCATTCCCGGCTTTTATGATGGTGTCGAAGAAACGCCGACACAGATTCTCGAAAGCTGGAAATCGCTCGGCGTAACAAGCGAGAAGTTCCTTGGGCCGATCGGCCTGTCGGAGCTTTCGGGCGAGAAGGACCGTTCCATCTTGGAACTCGTATGGGCGCGCCCGACGGCGGAATTCAACGGCATCACAGGCGGTTACACCGGCGAAGGCTTCAAGACCGTGATCGCGGCGCAGGCTTCAGCGAAGGTTTCCTTCCGCCTCGTGCACAAGCAAGACCCGGCCAAGATCCGGGCAGCCTTCGAGGCCTTCGTGGAAGAGCGCCTGCCGGCCGATTGCCGTGCTGAATGGGGCAAGGACCACGGCGGTTCGCCCGCGATCCAGCTTTCCTACGATGCGCCTTACCTGTCCAAGGCGCAGACCGCGCTTTCCGATGAATGGCCCAAGCCTGCCGTGATGATCGCGATGGGCGGCTCGATCCCCATCGTCGGCGATTTCCAGACCTATCTCGGCATGGAATCCCTGCTTGTCGGCTTCGGTCTCGATGACGACCGCATCCATTCGCCCAACGAAAAATACGACGTCGAATCCTTCCGCAAGGGCCAACGCTCATGGGCCCGCATTCTGGACGCACTTGCCAAATGAATACCAAGCCGACCATTCGTTTCCACAAAGGCGACCTGCCGGATCTTTCCAATTATCAGGTCGACTCCGTTGCCATCGACACCGAAACGCTGGGGCTCAATCCCCATCGCGATCGGCTTTGCGTGGTGCAGATCTCGCCCGGCGATGGCACCGCGGACGTGATCCAGATCGCGGCGGGCCAGAAGGAAGCGCCGAACCTCGTCAAGCTGCTGGGCGACAATGCGATCACCAAGCTGTTCCATTTTGGCCGCTTTGACCTTGCCGTGCTTTATCACGCATTCGGCGTCATGCCGGAGCCGGTCTTCTGCACCAAGATCGCGTCGCGCCTGACCCGGACCTATACCGACCGGCATGGTCTGAAGGATATCTGCAACGAGCTGCTCGGTGTCAGCATTTCCAAGCAGCAGCAATCATCGGACTGGGGCGCGGACCAGCTTTCGCAGGACCAGCTCGATTATGCTGCGTCCGACGTGCTTTACCTTCATCGCCTGCGCGATGTCCTGGCTGGACGCCTGGCGCGCGAAAGCCGGGCGGAAGAGGCTACGGCCTGCTTCCGGTTCCTGCCGGTGCGCGCAAAGCTTGATCTGATGGGATGGGACGAGCAGGACATCTTTGCCCATTCCTGACCCTTACTCCGCCGCGATCGGGCGCTCGGCCTTCGTGCCGCGATGCTCGATCGAGGCCCAGGCCGGGCGCTCGAACAGCCAGCGCCCGTAGCCGCTCCATTGTATGAGCGCGTAAAGGATCACCGGCCCGATCACCGCAGCCGCCGTGACCAACAAACCGATCGTACCGATATCGCTGATGATGCCGAGCTTCAGAAGCACGGTGCGCGCAACGGCCATCGGCAGGAAGAAAGCGAGATAGATCACGATCGAGTGCGCGCCGAGCCAGGTCATCCAGGCCACCACGGGCAGGCGAGACAATAAGGTGCCGACCGCAACCACCGCGCAAGCTCCCAGAAAACCGAGCGCAAGACTGACCACCGGCAACTCCGCCACGCCGCCAAGGCCACCCGCCACGCCGATTTCATGAGCGACGAGATAGCCCAGCTCCGCTGAAATCGGCGTAAAGACCAGGGCGCCATTGACCACCGCCCACAGCGCCAACAGGGCCAGCGCCGTACCGGGGTTGCGCTTCACCTTCTCGGCCAGCGCGAAGATCAGCGGCGCAAGCGCATATCCGGCATAGAAATATACGAAACGCGCGCAAAATTCGGCCAGCACCATCCAGCCCGTATAAATTGGCATCGTTTCCAGCACGGCAGCGGCAGCAAGCACGAAGGGAACCGGCACACGCTTCAAAAGGCGGGTGACCACAAAGAAGATCGGCAAAAGGTAGATGAACCAGAGCGTCCCGAATGGCTGGATGAAGGACAGGAAATAGGCGCCGATTGCCGCGCCGACGCCCTGCTCCATCGCCATGCCGGGAGCCTTGAAAGCGAACTGGATCGTCAGCCACAGCAGATAGAAATAAACGAAATGCACAACTTTTCGATCGAGATATCGCCGCCATGGCCGGTCGATCGTCAGGCTCAGAAACAGCCCGGAAATCATGAAAAAGTCGGGCATCCGGAAAGGCCGGGCCCAACTCACGACATTGTGCATCCAGCCTTGCTGACCTGCGGCGTTTTCGACTCCCAGAACGGCATGGACCATGACCACGAAAATGATACATAGCCCCTTCGCGGTATCAACCCAGTCGACCCGTGCCGCGTTTTCTTCAGCCATCCACGCATCCTCGCGAAACTGTCCGCATCTAACACAGATTACGGGATTTCGCGCTGCACATCATCAGTGTGTGCACAACTACGAATGTGATCGCCAAAGCGCTTGCTGTTTGTGTGTCTTGGTGCAACCGGTGGAACTCGGTGAGTTGTAGGATTCGCGCGCATTGCGGCGACTGAAACTGCACCCGGGCTGGATGCCGCATTTCAAGGAAAATTTGCAGGAGTTGCCCATGCGGGGCAGATGGCGTCGACCCGATGACATATCCGCACATCCCGCGGAGCCGCCAGGTGCATCGTGCCAAGCGCAAAGTGTGGCCGACATACTTTCGAGCATCCCACGTTTTGGTTTCTACGAGGCGATCGTCGCCGCGCATGAAGCGCATCAGATCAGCGATGCAGCCTGGGAAACTTACATGGAGCGCGATGATTTCGCGGCGTGGTATCTGGCTGGCAATCTCACGCTTTGATCAGGCAAAGCCGTCATTCGTCAGTCGATCTGCCGATGCGGTAGACCCGCTGCGGATCACGGCCAGAATGGAAAGACCAGCGGCAATCGAGAATGCCGCCGCCATCGCGAAAAAGGCGGTGTAACCCAGGGCCTCGGCAATTTGTCCGGCCGAAACGCCTCCGATCATGCTGATTGCGGCGTCGGTACACTGGAAAAGCGTGAAATCAATGCCAGCTTGCCGGGTATCTGACCACCGCATGAATTGCGCGTAAAGTGCGACGAAACCAAGCGCCATTAGTCCACTGCTGATCACCGCCAAGATAACAAGCAGGTGAACCGATCCGCCAACGGCATTCGTCAATGCGATCAGAGATAGCACAATTGCCTGTGCTAAAGCGGCGCCCACCAGCACCATTCTCGCGCCGAACAGTCTCGTCAATGCGCCGCCCGCAACGGCGCTGATCAAGCCGACGACAAGACTGCCGACCCCGTTCAAAAGCCCGAGGCGGGTAAGATCGAGCCCCTTGTCAACTAGCATGGGACCGATCATGCCAGGCGTAACCTTGTGAGCGAGAACGTAAATGGCCGCCACGGTCATGCCGCGCAGGATGATTGGCCGTTTCAATGCGTTCAAAAGGCTGGGTGAGTGCGACCGATGAACCGGTGCATTATAACGCCGTGCCTGGATGAAAAACGGGATACCCAGAACAAAGGCGAGGAATGCCATGCTGATCACGCCGAATTGCCAGCCAGCCATCCCCACGACAACCAGAAACAGACCACCGCCAATGGCTGATCCCAAATATGCGCCGCCGACCTGGGCGGTGTTGCCCCAGCTTTGATCCTTAAGCGAAAGGTTTTCGACGGCATAACCATCGCAGGCGATATCGACGGTTGCAACCGCAAATGCCACGACACCCAGGCACCATAGAACCGGCACAAGAGGCGCTGGCCCAAGCAAACCGGCCGCGATCATGGCAAGCGTCGCCAGCACACTGCCGATCAGCACGATTTGCCAGGATCGATTACGCCCCTGTTGCGGCAACCGGTACCGCTCGACCAGCGGCGACCACAGAAACTTCAACGCCCAGGGAAATACCAGCAGCGACAGCAGGCCGATCTGATCGAGCGGCAGCCCCTGCGCCCGCATCACGGCAGGCAGACCTGTCCAGGTTATGCCGCCCATGATGCTTTGGGCGACATAAAGGCAGCCGACCGTTCCAAAAAGAGCGACCGGTGATGGCCGGGGATCCATCTGCCGGAAGCTCGTGATCAGAACCGGTAGCGCAGGCTGCCGAGAACAGAGCGACCTTCATCCAGATAGCAGGTTCCAGCCGAACAGGTCTTCTCCTGATCGTCGAACAGGTTCTTGGCATTGACTTGTAATTTCAACCCTTCGAACTGATCGAACCGCGCGCCGAAATCGTAAGACAATGAGGCGTCCACGAAAGCGCGCGCATCATTCTTGAAGGTATTGAGGTCATCGCCATAGCTCGATCCCACATAGCGAACGCCAGCACCCAGGCCGAGCCCTGCGAGGGCACCATCCTGGAATGCGTAGTGACCCCAAAGTGAAGCGATATCGTTCGGCGTGGCGGACAATTCGTTGCCTGCCGTCCCTTCCGCACCTTCTTTAATCTTCACTCGCAGATGCGTGTAGGATGCAATAAGGCTGAAGCCGTTGTCGAACGAGGCGTTGGCTTCCAGTTCGACCCCGCGTGAGTTCATATCGAGCTGGCGCTGCTTGTTTATGCCGCTCGACGTGTCGAACACGACGCCATCTTCCTGATCAATGTCGAACAAGGCTGCGCTAAGAAGGATGTTGGTGTCCGGCAGGGTGTATTTGACACCGATTTCCTTTTGCGTGGCGATCGTTGGCCTCGCGGTACGGCTGACATTGCTGGTCACATCGTCATAAACCACGCCGACATTTGGGGCGAAGGAGGTGGAATAATTGGCAAAGGGCGTTATGCCCAAAACAGTTTCGTAGGAAAGGCCGATACGACCTGAAA
>JAFAGL010000190.1 GCA_023422735.1 Pseudomonadota bacterium | reverse complement strand
CCCTTGTTTTCCCGCGTGGTTTCAAGCGCCTTGGCCACGCCGGGCGCAAAATCCGAGTTCGCGCTGGTGGATATTGATCGCCTGCGAGAGTTCCTCACAGGTGCCGGGCTCATTTCCTTGTGTGATGTGCCTTGGGTGCCGGTTTTCCTCGTCGTCTGCTTTGTGTTCCACCCGTGGCTGGGCTGGGTCGCAACAACCGGCGCGGTGGTGATTTTCGTTCTGGCCTTGTTGAATGAACTCACCACAAAGAAGACGCTGAACGAAGCCAACACGGCTTCGCAGGCAGCCCAGCATTTTGCCAACACGACCTTGCAGAATGTCGAGGTGATCCGTGCACTCGGCATGGAAACCAGCCTTCGCGGGCGGTGGACCGCAATGCATCGCAAAACCCTGGAATTGCAGGCAACTGCGAGCGACCGCGCCGGCGTTCTCGTTTCGGCCTCGAAATTCGTGCGCATGTCGTTGCAGATCGCCATTCTCGGCGTTGGCGCATATCTGGCGCTGGAACGCGAGATTTCACCTGGCATGATGGTTGCCGCGTCGATTATGATGGGACGCGCTTTGGCCCCTGTTGATCAGGTCGTTGGTCAATGGAAACAGTTCATCGGCGCGCGCAGTGCATATAGCCGTCTGCGCGAGCTTTTCACTCGCATACCGGCTGATGCGGAGCGCATGCAACTGCCCGCCCCTGCCGGCCGCTTCTCAACCGAGGGCCTGGTGATCGCCCCTCCCGGTTCGCGCAATCCGATTATCGCCGGTGTCTCGTTCAACCTCGAAGCAGGGGAAACCTTGGCTCTGGTTGGACCGAGCGGCGCGGGCAAATCGAGCCTGGTGCGCGCGCTGGTAGGCGTATGGCAACCCTTGGCGGGATCAGTACGGTTGGACGGGTCGGAGTTGCAGCACTGGAACAAGGATGAGCTTGGTACTTATGTGGGCTATTTGCCGCAAACGGTTGAACTATTCGCCGGAACGATTGCCGAGAACATCGCTCGTTTTCGTGATGCCACAGCCGAAGAAATAGTATTGGCCGCTCAGCGCGCAGGCGTTCACGAATTGATTCAGGCGTTGCCCGACGGGTACCAAACGCAGATCGGTGTCGGCGGTCGACAGTTATCCGGCGGCCAGCGCCAGCGCATTGGACTGGCGCGCGCCTTGTTCGGCGATCCTGCAATTCTGATCCTGGATGAACCAAACGCCAATCTCGACATGGATGGCGAGGAGGCACTGGTGCGTTCGTTGAAGGACCTGAAAACGCGTGGCCGCACGGTAATTTTCGTCAGCCACAAGGTCGGCCTGCTCGCATTGAGCGACAAGTCTCTCATCCTCGCGGAAGGCCGTATGCGCGCATTCGGGCCAACGCGTGAAGTTCTGCAACCCAAGGCCGTTCCCGGTGTGCCAAAGGTCGCACCACCGGTGGCCGCTCGCGCTATGACGGTGGCAAGCTGATGAAACTTCCCCCTATGCTCCTGAAACTGCCGGTCAAGCTGCGCAATCAGGCCGAAACTGAAAAGCTGGGTGCGGAGGGCTTTTCGCCGCGTCCATTCGTGTTGGCAGGCTATGCGACGGTGGTGCTTGCTTTCGGCGTCTTCGGAACCTGGGCTGCAACGGCTCCGCTTTCCAGCGGCATCGCGGCGCAAGGTCAGGTCGTGGTCTTCAGCAATCGCAAGATCATCCAGCATCTGGAAGGCGGGATCGTTGATGACATCCCTGTGCAGGAAGGCGACATCGTCGAGCCCGGCGATATTCTGGCCAAGCTCGATTCCAAGCAGGCGCAGGGCAATTTCGACATTCTGAGCCAGCGCTTTAATCTTTTGCGGGCCACCGAAGCGCGGTTGCAGGCTGAAAGCGCGAATCTCGACGGTATCGAGTTTCCGGAAGATTTGCCGCTCAAGGACGCCAACAATAATGACGCCTTCTATATCCGTTTGCAGGAGAACTCGTTCCGGGATCGCATTGCCACGCGCAATGGCCAGGTCGATATTCTCGAGTCACGTATCGAGCAGCTGGAAAACGAGATTTCAGGATTGGAATCGCAGCACAATTCCTTTTCCGAACAGGCTGCCTCGATGGTGGAGGAAATTTCACGCCTGACACGCGGCCAGAAAGGCGGCGTCGTTGCGACAAACCAGCTTGCACAGTTGACGCGTTCGCGCATTGAAATCGAAGGCAATCTCGGCCGCATTGTTGCCGATACCGCCAAGGTCAATCAGACGATCGCGGAAACAAAACTGCAAATCCTGCAGATCAGCCAGGAATTCGTGGAGCGCGCCAGCAGCGAGTTGCGCGAAATTCGCGACCAACTCAACGAAACGGGAGAGCGCGTCAAACAGGCGCGCGATATTCTGGATCGCACCATCGTTCGCGCGCCAGTCCGCGGGATGATCCAGAATATCCAGATCCACACGCGCTCCGGCGTCATTCGTCCGGCGGAGCCGTTGATGGACCTTATCCCGCTCGATGAAAATCTGATCATCAACGCCCGCATCCGCCCCGTCGACATCGACAATGTCGCGATCGGAACGAGGGCTGAAGTGCGGTTGTCGTCCTTTTCAAGCCGCACGACGCCCGTCATCTTTGGTGAGGTTCATGTGCTTTCCCAGGATGTTGTGCAGGCTGAAGACAGCCGCGTCGAGCCTTATTACGTCGCTCGTGTGCAGGTGGCGGAACAGGATATTCCGCCCAATGTGAAGGGTCGCCTTGTGCCGGGCATGCCTGCCGATGTGATTTTTGTCGGCCCGCAGCGCACCCTGGTGCAATATCTGGCAAAGCCGATGGCCGATGCCTTCTCCAAGGGTATGCTCGAAGAATGAGCGCGTCCCTTCCCTCCATGCCGCGATTGGCGCTGTCTTCGCGCTCGAAAAAAGATCTCCGTCTTCCGCGAGGCGTTTGAATATGGGCATTCTTCAATTCCGCAGGCCTATTACGCGGCCGGTCATTCAGGTGGCGGGCGCTGACTGGTCCCAACAGGAACTTGCCGATTTTTATCGGGCACACCGGCTTCTAGTTCAAAATGGGGTTGCGATCGGCCTTGATCGCGGTCTCAGCGATACCGGCGATCCATGGATGGTGTTTTACGACACCGCGTCGGAAGATGTATTCCTGCATATTGCGCGCTTTGATCGTTGCTGCATCCTTGTGAGCGAAACGCTGCGATTGCATCTGTCTCGCGCATCGATCACCGATTTGATCGTGGCCTTTGAAGAAGCGGTGCGCGACATCACGCAGCCGCGCCGCGACCAATCGGCTAATGTGCTGCTTCATCCAGCGGCACGCATCATCATGTCGCTGTCTGCCGTTTTCTTGATGTTCAAGCTGGAAAATGGAGGCGTTGTCCACGCCCGTCCGGCGCTCGATACGGCGGCGTCGGATGCGGTACGCAAAGCGGATCACGCCACATCGAGCCGACCGCAACAGGCTTTGGCGCGCTTGCTTGATATTACAGATGCGCCGGGTGCTGCGGCGGCCATCGCTGGGGCGATCCTCAGTGTGGAACTGGCCCGTATCCAGATCGCACAGGATCAACAGGCATCCGATGCGAAGCCAAGCATTGCGCTGCATCACGAACAAACGCAGCCGATTGAACTTTCCAGCGCTGCGGAACTCGTGCTCCAAACGGATATGGGCAATGCGACGCCGGCGCTGAGCGATGCGAGCTTGATACGGGAGCAGAGCCCGAACGAATTGCTCTCAGCCATCGAGCTTTTGCTGGACGCTGCGAAGCTGAGCCCGTTCGTGACGCAAACGGCCCATTTCGCGGCGATGGCGTTCTCGGCCGATCTTGCACAGGCGCAAGCAGGCGCTGAGGACAGTCGACTTCACACCGCAACCGCTGCAATCATCCCGGAAATGAGCGGTCAAGGAGACGCGACGTCCGTTGCTGTTGCTGTCGCTGACAGTATGAGTAAAACGGTGAGCGTGCCGGAAGAGAGCCTTGCGACTTCCGCTGTGCAATCCCTGCTCGCCGAGCTTTCCTTTTCGAGCGCCGGATTGCCGGACATCACTACCGAAACTGAGGCCTCCAAGGTCGCGCTCGGCGAGGTGTCCTTGGGTGACCTCTCATGGATCGGCTCTTCCGCAAGTCTTTCGCTTGAAACCGCTCTCGAAGGCGAGTTCCTGACATCGCGAATTGCCGAGATCCTCACGCGCTTCGGGCATTATGAGGTCGAGTTCGCGAGCGGTCAGGTAATGATCGAACAGTTCGAAACCGCAACATTGAGCGCCGAAGAGGTCGGGATCTGGACCAATGTGATGACGGATGGCAG
>JAFAGL010000211.1 GCA_023422735.1 Pseudomonadota bacterium | reverse complement strand
ATCGAATAGGGACTTGCTTGGCGGGAAGATTTCATTGGCGGAGGATGCCCGCTCCCAGTCTTGCATGGTAAATGCATTCGGCCGGCGCCGATTGACCGACAATCCACCTGCATGATCGGACACAGCTATCAGGCGAGCATCCTCGGAGATATAGATATCTGGGATGCTTCGCGTGAAGAGCAGCCATCCTCCTGCCATAAGGAAGGGTAGTGCTAGAAGGCGAAAGCGGGTGGTAGAAAAGCACGCGACCGCCAGAGCGACCGTCAGACATATCAGGGCCGAAGCTGGAACTATCCCCACAGAGTCAGCAGGCGAAATCTGCGCGATCCAACGAGCGATCGCAAGCATCAGATCGATTCCAAGCCCCATAACCTTCAGTGGAAGCCACTCCAAGCCCAGCGGCATCAACACCATGGCCGCGACGGCAGGCGGCATAATCAGCGCCCCGATGATCGGAGTTGTAGCTAAATTGGCAACGATTGTGAGCGGCGAGATACGCTGAAAATGATATGCAGCGAAGATTCCGGTGGCGCCGCCTGCCAGCATTGATGTGGCAATAGACCCTATCAGAAAAACAATCAGGTAACGCAGCGCCTTTCGGTAGATGCCTTGATGTTGACGGAGCGCAGAAGGACTTCGTGCATTTCCGTTCTGTTTCCATTGCTTCCAACAGGCATATCCCGCGATCAGCGCGGCGGTCGCAGCAAAAGACATCTGAAAACTTGGTCCCATGACCTCGTGGGGCGTTACCACGAGGATGATTAAAGCCGCGATTGCAAGGTTGCGCATGCTTAGCGCGGGTCGATCCACGAAAATGGCGCTGAGCATGACGGCGATCATTAGAAATGAACGGGTGGCCGCAACTTGATCTCCCGCAAGCAGAAGATAGAAGGCGCATCCTCCCAATGCTGCCAAAGCCGCATATTTTTTGACTGGTTTGCGCGCTGCAAACCCAGGGAATAACGCGAATAGAGCGCGCGTACTGCCCATTATCGTTCCGGCTGCGAGCGCCATGTGGAGGCCCGAGATTGAAAGTACGTGGGCTAGACCAGTAACCCGGAGATATTCATTCACCTCTTGGGGAATACCTGCGCGCACCCCGGCAATCAGAGCGGATGCAATTTCGCCAGATGCGCCGGGCAAAACCACACGGATCCTGTGAGCTATACTCATTCGTAAGTTTTCAATCGCCGTTGAAAACCTGTCTTGAAAGGATGGTGTCAGCTCCATCTGTAAGCGCTCGGGATTTCTCAAAAAAAATCCGATAGCCCCTCGTCCGTCGAAGTAACTTTGAAATGCGAAATCATAGCTTCCGGGACGAACCGGTCCAGACGGTGGCATCAATCGCACCAACCCGCGGACCACTTCACCAGAACTTAGATTGTCGGGCACAGCGCGTGCCGTCACCCGGATCTGTCTAGGCGCGTAACGCAAATTCGGTCGGGCGGTCGAAAGGACTTCTAATGTAAGGCGAACCCGACCAGTTTCTTGTGTTTCAACCAGAATGGTGCGGCCCGTCACCTCTGTGGTGATCGGGGAACCAATAATTGGCGTATCTTTCCGCATAGTTTCGAACTGAGCGAATCCGGCGCCAAGAAAGATGCTCAACAAAAGAATAAGCAGGAATTGTACAAAGAAATGACGACTCAGGAGCCAGGCAAGCCCGGTAAAGATAAAAATAGCGCCGCATAAAAATGCCGGAGCTGGCTCGAATGGCAACATGTAATACGCAACCGCACCGCCACCAATCAGGAGAGGAAGAGAAAGAAATCCGATTCCTTTGGCCCACTCGGCCTTTGCAGCTTCTTTCCAGCTGCTTGCCTGGCTTGAAATCCATTCACCTGCACGCGAGAAGCCGGCTTTAGTTTTTCCGAGGTCGTCCTCGTTCAACCAGTCGTCTTCCGAAGCCGGATCCGCCGAGTCGTCGAAATAGAGCCGTTCGCTCGTGGTCAAAACCAATACCCTACTTTCCTCGAGCTTGGTTTGCTCAAGCAAATCTTGCGCCTGTTCGATCCTATGGTACACGGGCGCAGATCAGGTACCAGCATTAAGAGCATCTTTGATGCCTGATCCCTACTCGCTGCATCACGTGATCGGAATTGAAATGTCGAAGCCCACTATCACCCGCTTCGCCCCCTCGCCCACAGGTTATCTGCATATCGGCGGCGCGCGTACTGCGCTGTTCAACTGGCTGTATGCGCAACACACCGGCGGGACGATGTTGCTCCGCATAGAAGACACCGATCGGGAACGCTCGACCGATGCAGCCACCGCAGCGATCTTGGATGGCTTGAAATGGCTCGGCCTCACTTGGCAAGGCGAAGCGATTTCACAGTTTGCCCGGGCGTATCGTCATAGGCAAGTCGCTGAAGAACTGGTGGCAAAGGGTGCAGCCTACCGGTGCTATGCGACACCGGCTGAACTTGACGAAATGCGGGAAAGGGCCAAAGCGGAAGGACGGCCTCCACGATATGACGGCCGCTGGCGCGACCGCGATCCCTCGGAGGCGCCTGCGGGCATCAACCCGGCGATCCGTATCAAAGCTCCGCGCGAAGGCGAAACGGTTGTAGCTGACCGGGTTCAGGGCGATGTTCGCTTTCCAAATAAAGATCTAGACGACTTCATCATTCTTCGGTCTGACGGCAACCCGACTTACATGCATGCGGTCGTGGTGGACGACCATGATATGGGCGTTACCCACATCATTCGCGGCGACGACCATCTGACCAATGCGGCGCGCCAAACTATCATCTATCAGGCGATGGACTGGGAAGTGCCCGTGATGGCGCATATCCCGCTGATTCATGGCGCCGATGGCGCTAAACTTTCGAAGCGTCATGGCGCGCTCGGTGTCGAGGCGTATCGCGGGATGGGTTATCTGCCGGAAGCTTTGTGTAACTATCTTGCAAGACTAGGTTGGAGTCACGGTGACGATGAGATCATGTCGATAAAGGATATGGTCCGCTGGTTTGAAATCGAAGACGTAAACAAGGGTGCTGCCCGCTTCGACTTTGCCAAGCTGGAAGCAGTGAATGGCGTTCATATGCGTCGCTCGGACGATGCCGACTTGACCCGGATCCTGATTGATATGTTGCCTTATCTCGCCGGCAGTTCATCGCTGGCGGCGAACGTAGACGAAAAAACACGCGTCCAGCTTCTGGCAGCAATGCCAGGACTAAAGGAACGTGCCAAGACATTGGTGGAGTTGGCAGACAGCGCCTATTATCTGTTTACCAGCCGACCGCTAGTGCTCGACGAGAAAGCGCGACAGATCCTGGACACAGAGGCCAAATCCGTTATCTCGAAAGCACATGCGGCTTTGTACGCTGTTAAAGACTGGAGCGCAGCAACCACAGAAGCCGCGATTCGTGACCTGGCGGATCAGGAAGGGTTGAAACTCGGCAAGATCGCCCAGCCGTTAAGAGCTGCCTTGACCGGTCGGAGCACCTCTCCAGGGGTCTTCGATGTCCTTGCAGTATTGGGTAAGGATGAAGCACTCGCGAGATTGTCAGACCAAATCGATTAATATGCGGACGACCACTTGAAGTCGTTTTGCGGCATTGCAACATTCGTTCCTGGAATCCTTGGCAGGTGCTGCCGAATACGATAGCACTGCCGCAGCCTGACGGTTCTCGCCATGGTATCGGCAATTATTCCGCCATGGCGTCTTCCTATAATAAGAAGGACTTTGCGATGACCGATTCGACCGCTGATTTGAGCCTGCATGGCAAATCCATCAATTTAAAGGTTCGAAAAGGCTCAGTCGGACCCGACGTAATTGATATCGCAGCTCTGTATAAAGAAACCGGCGCGTTTACCTATGATCCGGGTTTCACCTCGACGGCGTCATGCGAGTCGGAGATCACGTATATTGATGGCGACCAGGGCGTTCTGCTTCATCGAGGCTATCCGATCGAGCAACTGGCAGAACAGGGCGACTTTCTCGAAGTCTGCTACCTGCTACTCTACGGCGAATTGCCGACCCGGACACAAAAAGAAGATTTTGATCATCGCGTAACGCATCACACGATGGTTCACGAGCAGATGGCTTGGTTCTTCCGCGGCTTCCGTCGCGATGCTCACCCCATGGCGGTCATGTGTGGTGTAGTGGGCGCCCTTTCGGCGTTTTACCACGATTCAACTGACATTTCCGATCCGAAGCAGCGTATGATCGCCTCTATTCGGTTGATCGCGAAAATGCCGACGATCGCTGCCATGGCCTATAAATATCACGTCGGCCAGCCCTTCGTTTACCCGAAGAACGATCTCAGCTTTGCGGCGAATTTCCTGCATATGTGCTTTGCCGTTCCCTGCGAGGACTATAAAGTGAATCCGATCCTCGCGCGAGCTATGGAACGGATTTTTATCCTGCATGCAGATCACGAGCAAAATGCGTCGACCTCGACCGTCCGTTTGGCTGGTTCTTCAGGTGCGAACCCCTTCGCCTGTATCGCAGCAGGTATAGCATGCCTTTGGGGTCCCGCGCATGGTGGAGCCAATGAAGCAGCGCTCAACATGCTGGCGGAAATCGGTTCGGTTGATCGCATTCCGGAATTCATTGCGCGGGCGAAGGACAAGAATGACCCGTTCCGTCTGATGGGGTTTGGCCACCGCGTTTATAAGAACTACGATCCGCGCGCCAAGATCATGCAAAGAACCACGCATGAGGTACTTGGCGAGCTCGGCATCAAGGACGATCCTCTTCTTGATGTTGCGATGGAACTGGAAAAGATCGCTCTGACGGATGAATATTTCATCGAAAAGAAATTGTACCCGAATATCGATTTTTACTCCGGCATTACTCTAAAGGCGCTTGGCTTCCCAACGACCATGTTCACGGTCCTCTTCGCGGTCGCCCGCACTGTAGGATGGATCGCGCAGTGGAAGGAAATGATCGAAGATCCGAGCCAGAAAATCGGACGGCCACGTCAGCTCTATACGGGCTCGCCAATGCGTGATTATATTCCTATTGCCAAGCGCTAATAGATGATTCCCAGGGCTCGCTCCAAGGCGGGCCCGCTCTTTCTGCATCAGCGCTCGCAGGCTGAAGGGCCTAGAACGTGGCTATGAGCGCTGATCCGGAGAATGGCTTTTGCCGAGATTGTATAACCTTTCAGCGTCGTTTGACCCGGCGTTGCGAGGCCTGCGGAAGTCCGCGTATTGTGAGACACCCCGAACTTTATAGTTTGTCGCTCGCACATATCGATTGCGACGCCTTCTACGCTGCAGTTGAAAAGCGCGATGACCTTTCCCTTCGTGATAAGCCTGTCATCATAGGCGGGGGAACGCGAGGCGTGGTTTCGACGGCTTGTTACGTCGCGCGCATTAATGGCGTCCGATCCGCAATGCCCATGTTCAAAGCGCTGGCCGCCTGCCCTGATGCGATCGTTATTAAGCCGAATATGGAAAAATATGCGCAGGTCGGCCGTCAGGTGCGCTCCATGATGCAGGAACTGACACCGTTAGTTCAGCCGATCTCGATTGATGAAGCCTTCCTCGATTTGGCTGGCACCGAAGGCCTCCATCGTCAGCCGCCTGCGCTGGTGCTGTCTCGCTTCGCGAAACGCGTCGAGCAGGAGATCGGAATCACGGTTTCGGTTGGCCTGTCTTACTGCAAGTTCCTGGCCAAGGTCGCTTCCGATTTTGAGAAGCCCCGAGGCTTCGCAGTAATCGGGCAAAGCGAAGCCGTATCATTCCTGCGCGACCAGCCGGTGACGCTGATCTGGGGCGTCGGCAAAGCCTTCGGCTCAGTGCTCGAGCGCGATGGTCTACGTACCATCGGCCAAATACAGGCGATGGAACGCGGCGAGTTGATGAAGCGCTATGGTACGATGGGCGACAGACTTTATCATCTGTCTCGCGGGGAAGACA
>JAFAGL010000021.1 GCA_023422735.1 Pseudomonadota bacterium | reverse complement strand
CCCCGAAGATCTTCTTGCATTGCCGTTGCTCGACCCCGCAGATCACTGGTGGAAAGTCTGGTTTGCATCGGCCGGCATTCCTGATGTGGCTCTCGATAATCGGCCACAGAGTGATCTCGGCTCGCAGGTGCTCGCAGCCAGCGCTGCAATGGCCGGGAACGGCGTCGCGATCCTGATGCCCGAATTCTTCAAGCATGCGATCCGCAGCCGCCAAATCGTGCAGCCATTTAGCCATTTGGGTCGAGATGGTCAGTCATATTGGCTTGTTCATGCCCAAAATCGCGTAAATGTTAAAAAAATCCGGATATTTCGAAACTGGCTACTAGATCAAATCGCCGAGCGGCATAATTCGATCTGATGACAGGAAATCTCTTGATGCTGCAATGCAGCAATGAATCCTGTTGACTTGCAGGGATAGCTTTGGACATTTGCCCATATCTGAGGCATTTGCCCAACGCGCGAAATGGGAGGCTTACAATGAAAATGAAATCCTGGATGCTTGGCGCATGTTCGCTTGTGGCGATGGCCGGCTTCGCACATGCGCAGTCCACGACCCTGACGATCGCAACCGTTAACAATGGCGATATGATTCGCATGCAGGGGTTGACCAGCGAGTTCGAAGAGAAGAACCCGGACATCAAGCTGAATTGGGTAACGCTCGAAGAAAACGTTCTGCGTGAACGCGTCACGACCGATATCGCGACCAAGGGCGGCCAGTATGACGTCATGACGATCGGCAACTATGAAGTGCCGATCTGGTCCAAGCAGGAATGGCTCCTGCCCCTCGATAATCTCGGCGATGATTATGATGCCGACGACCTGCTGCCTTCGATCCGCAGTGGTCTCGAAACAGATGGGAAGCTTTACGCAGCGCCGTTCTACGGCGAGTCCGCGATGATCATGTATCGCACGGACCTCTTCGAGAAGGCCGGCGTCGAGATGCCGGAAAACCCGACTTGGGAATTCATCGCCGACACAGCGCGCAAAATAACCGATCGCGACAACAACGTCAGCGGCATCTGCCTTCGCGGCAAAGCTGGCTGGGGTGAGAACATGGCGTTTCTCACCGCGCTCAACAATTCGTTTGGTGGACGCTGGTTCGACGAAAACTGGCAACCGCAATTCGACCAACCGGAATGGAAAGACGCGCTTCAGTTCTATGTTGACCTGATGAAGGATGCCGGCCCGTCTGGCGCATCGTCGAACGGATTCAACGAAAACCTGACATTGTTCCAGCAGGGACAGTGCGGCATGTGGATGGATGCGACGGTTGCCGCTTCCTTTGTGGCCGATCCGGACAATTCGACGGTTGCCGACAAGGTCGGTTACGCGATCTTCCCGTCGAAGGAAGGTGTCGACAATCATGGAAACTGGCTTTGGTCATGGAATCTTGCCATTCCAGCCGGCTCTACCAAAGCCGACGCGGCGCAAAAGTTCATTGGCTGGGCCACAAGCAAGGCCTACACCGAGCTCATTGCTGAGAAGGAAGGCTGGGCTAACGTTCCTCCGGGAACGCGCACTTCGCTTTACGAGAACGAAGAATATAAGAAGACGCCATTCGCCGAACCAACCTTCAAGGCGATCGAGGCTGCCAACATTACCAAGCCGACTGTGAAGCCGGTGCCTTATATTGGCGGACAATGGGTCTCGATCCCTGAGTTTCAGAGCCTCGGCACTTCTGTCGGCCAGCTGTTTTCGGCAGCGCTCGCCGGTCAAAGCAGCGTTGACGACGCTTTGGCGCAGGCTCAGCAGATCAGCGTGCGTGAGATGACACGCGGCGGTTACATCAAGTAAGCATCTCCCAAGATGCCGGTTTCCGGGGTTGATATCCCGGAGACGTCTTGGCCCAAGCTTGTCTTGGGCCAAGTTTTCCTATCTTTCAGAGAAACCGTGCATATTTCCAACAAGCACGGATGGGGAAACGTCATGGCTACAAGGCAAACCCGCACCCTCGCCCGGTTCATGATGGCACCGTCGGTGCTTCTGCTGTTGGTGTGGATGACCGTCCCCTTGGCGATGACCCTCTGGTTTTCGTTTCAAAATTATAATCTTCTCAACCCGGCCAATATTTCTTGGGCAGGACTGTTCAACTATCAGTTCTTCTACACCGATCCGGCCTTTTTCCAGTCGATCTGGAACACGCTTCTCATCGTTGGCGGAGTTCTCTGCATCACCATTTTCGGCGGCATCGCGCTTGCCCTTCTGCTTGACCAGCCAATGTTCGGTCAGGGATTCGTGCGCATTTTGGTGATCTCGCCGTTTTTCGTGATGCCCCCGGTGGCAGCATTGATCTGGAAGAACATGATCATGCATCCAGGCTATGGAGTTCTCGCTGATCTGTTCAAGGCTGTTGGCATGCGCCCGGTCGACTGGTTCGCGCAATATCCGCTTTTGTCGATCATCATCATCGTGGCATGGCAGTGGCTGCCTTTCGCAACGCTTATTCTTTTGACGTCGCTGCAATCCCTGGATGGTGAACAAAAGGAAGCTGCTGAGATGGACGGCGCGGGATTGGTGGCGCGCTTCTGGTATCTGACGCTGCCTCACATGGCGCGTGCAATCACCGTTGTGATCCTGATCCAGACTATTTTCCTGCTGGGTGTTTACGCAGAGATCCTGGTCACCACCAATGGCGGGCCGGGCTATGCATCCACCAATCTGCCCTTCCTGATCTACCGGACAGCCCTACTCGGTTACGATGTGGGCGGGGCATCAGCAGGTGGCGTCATCGCCATCGTATTGGCCAATATCGTTGCGCTCTTCATCATGCGCGCGGTTGGCAAGAATCTGGATCGCTGAGGAGAACGACCATGTCACGTGCCGTCCCTACCAGCCAGAAGATTGCCTGGACTGTTGTTGCCTGGGTCATAGCGCTGTTGCTGTTTTTCCCGATCCTCTACACTGTCATCACCAGCTTCAAGACCGAACCTGAGGCAATTGCTGGCATCAATCTGATCCCGTCCGGCACGCTTAAAAGCTATATCGACGTTCAAACGCAGCGCGACTACTGGTTACCGTTCACCAACTCGGTCATCATCTCGGTGGGATCAACAATTCTCGCGCTGCTCGTCGGTATCCCGGCGGCTTGGTCAATGGCTTTTTCGCCAACCCGCCGCACCAAGGATATCTTGATGTGGATGTTGTCCACCAAGATGATGCCTGCGGTCGCTGTTCTTGTTCCGATCTATCTTTTGTTCCGAGATTTCAATCTGCTGGACAGCCGTATCGGGCTGACGATCATGCTGACACTGATCAACCTCCCGATCGTAGTGTGGATGCTTTACACGTATTTCCGCGAAATACCGGGGGAAATTCTGGAAGCTGCGCGTATGGATGGCGCGTCTCTGTGGAATGAAATCGTATATGTCCTAACACCCATGGCCGTACCGGGCATCGCTTCTACCCTGCTTCTCAATATCATTCTGGCATGGAACGAGTCCTTCTGGACCATCCGCCTGACCACCACCAACGCCGCCCCACTAACGGCATTCATCGCTTCCTTTTCCAGTCCGCAAGGATTGTTCTGGGCAAAGCTTTCAGCCGCCTCCACGATGGCCATCGCACCAATTCTCATTATGGGCTGGTTTTCCCAGCGCCAACTTGTGCGCGGCCTGACATTCGGCGCGGTTAAATAACAAGAAGTGCGGAACGCCGCTTCGGTCGGTGCCCGAGCGATTTCGAGAGGAAATAAAATGGGCAAAATCAATCTCGAGCACGTCTCTAAGTCCTTCGGGGTCACGAGCATCATTCCGGACATCAATCTCGAAATCGAAGATGGCGAGTTCGTCGTGTTCGTCGGCCCATCAGGCTGCGGCAAGTCGACTTTGCTGCGCTTGATCGCGGGACTTGAAGATGTGAGTGGCGGAACGATCCGGATTGACGGACGCGATGTGACAAACGAAGCCCCAGCCAAGCGCGGCCTTGCCATGGTGTTTCAGTCCTACGCGCTTTATCCGCATATGACCGTTTACAACAATATTGCTTTTCCGCTGAAAATGGCTGGCGAAAGCACCTCGGTGATCGAAACAAAAGTCAAGGATGCCGCACGCATCTTGAACCTTACCAATTATCTGGATCGCCGTCCCGGTCAGCTTTCAGGCGGCCAAAGGCAACGTGTCGCGATCGGCCGCGCGATCGTTCGACAACCCTCAGCCTTTCTGTTCGATGAGCCCTTGTCCAATCTCGATGCTGCCCTGCGCGGAACAATGCGCCTGGAAATCAGCGAACTGCACCAGCAACTGAAGACCACCATGATTTACGTTACCCATGATCAGGTCGAGGCCATGACCATGGCTGACAAGATTGTGGTGCTGAATGGCGGCAACATCGAGCAGGTCGGGTCGCCGCTTGAATTGTATCGAAGCCCACGAAATCTTTTTGTGGCAGGCTTCATTGGCTCGCCGCGCATGAATCTTCTGAAGGGCGAACCTGCGGCAAAGCATGGCGCTGAGACGATCGGTATTCGTCCAGAACATCTGACGATTTCGCGCACCGAGGGCGCGTGGAAAGGGACCGTTGGTGTTGCAGAGCATCTCGGGTCAGATACTTTTCTGCATGTGAACGCGGACAATATGGAACAGATTACGGTTCGCGCCGACGGCGAAGCCGGACTGAACCCCGGCGATACGATTTACCTGACCCCAATCGCCGAAAAACTTCAACGCTTCAGCAAGGACGGAGCAGCACTTTGAGTGGACGGTTGGCGGGGAAATCCGCCCTGATTACCGGTTCAGCCCGTGGCATTGGCAGGGCATTCGCCGAGGCTTATATTCGGGAAGGCGCGAAAGTTGCCATTGCAGACATCGATCTCGCACGCGCAGAAGCGACGGCAAGAGAACTCGGTACCGACGCCTATGCCGTCCAGCTCGATGTTGCTGACCAGACATCCATTGATGAAGCGATCGCTTCTGTGGAAGCTAAAACCGGCGGACTGGACATTCTGATCAACAACGCGGCACTGTTTGATGCCGCGCCAATTACCGAGATTACGCGTGAAAGCTATGACAGGCTTTATGCGGTCAATGTCTCAGGCGTGTTGTTCACCATGCAGGCGGCGGCAAAATCGATGATAGCGCGAGGCAAAGGCGGTAAAATCATCAATATGGCGAGCCAGGCTGGACGTCGTGGCGAAGCCCTGGTGGCTGTTTATTGCTCAACCAAGGCCGCCGTGATCAGCCTGACGCAATCGGCCGGATTGAACCTCATCAAACACAATATCAATGTCAACGCGATCGCACCCGGTGTCGTTGATGGCGAGCACTGGGACCATGTGGACTCCTTGTTTGCAAAGTATGAAAACCGGCCGCTGGGCGAAAAGAAGAAGATCGTCGGTGCCGAAGTGCCCTATGGCCGCATGGGGACAGCCGAAGACCTTTGCGGAATGGCGATCTTCCTTGCCAGCGCCGAAAGCAATTATGTCGTCGCACAAACATATAATGTGGACGGCGGGAACTGGATGAGCTGAGATGGCCGTGAAACTTTCTGAGACAATGCTGGCGGAACTACCAGCGAATGTCCCTGCCCCTCGTTACGATCGTTCGACTTTGAAAGCAGGCATCCTGCATTTCGGTGTCGGGAATTTTCACCGCGCGCATCAGGCAGTCTATCTTGATGATCTGTTTGCGACGGGTGCCGACCATGACTGGGCCATTATCGGCGCGGGCGTTTTGCCGTCCGAACAGGCGATGCACGACAAATTGGGCGCGCAGGATTGGCTGACCACTGTTGTGGAGCAAGACGAAGGCCATATGGAAGCGCGCGTCACCGGTGCGATGATCGACTTCATACCGCCAGGTGCGAGTGAAGAAATCATCGCCAGGCTAACGGATCCGGCCATCCGTATCGTGTCCCTGACCATTACCGAAGGTGGCTATTTTATCGATCCAGCTTCGGGAAAGTTCAATCCACAGCACCCCGCAATCGCAGCCGACGCGGCGTCTCCCGAATTACCGAAAACCGTCTTCGGCTTGATCCTCGCGGGCTTGAAGGCGCGGCGTAATGCGGGTCTGGTGCCCTTTACCGTCATGTCCTGCGACAATATTCCCCACAATGGACGCGTGACACGCGATGCCGTTGCTGGCTTGGCAGATCTGTTCGATGCGGATTTCGCAAGTTGGATACGGGAGGAGGTTGCGTTCCCCAACAGCATGGTGGATCGCATCACGCCGGCGACATCAGACCGTGAACGCAATCTTCTGCGCGAGGAATTCGGTGTCGAGGACAGTTGGCCGGTTTTCTGCGAACCGTTCAAGCAGTGGGTTCTTGAGGACAAGTTCACGGCTGGGCGGCCGGCTCTGGAAATCGTTGGCGTTCAGTTTGTACCGGATGTCGCGCCGTTTGAGCTGATGAAGATCCGTATCCTGAATGGTGGCCATGCTGTCATCGCCTATCCCGCAGGCCTGCTGGATATTCACTTCGTAGACGAGGCCATGCGCGAGCCGCTGGTTGCCCGCTTTCTCGACAAGATCGAGCGAGAAGAAATCATCCCGACAGTGCCGCCGGTTCCGGGCGTCGTGCTGAATGAGTATTACGAACTTATCGTACGTCGTTTTTCCAACCCGAAAATTGGCGATACAATCCGTCGTTTGTGCCTCGATGGTTCCAATCGCCAGCCGAAATTCATCGTGCCGACCATCGCGGATCGGCTGAAAGCGGGGCAATCTATAAACGGGCTCGCGCTGGAATCCGCGCTCTGGTGCCGGTATTGCGAAGGAGCAACAGATTCCGGCGCCATTACGGAACCGAATGATCCGGCCTGGGACCGGATGCGGGAAACCGCCAGAAAGGCGAAAACCGACCCATCAGCGTGGCTGGCTATGCGCGACATTTATGGCGACGTGGCGGATTCGGATGTTTTCGCAGCGGCCTTTGCTGACAGCCTCAAATCGCTTTGGGAGAACGGCACCCGCGCCACGGTGGAAAGCTATCTCGCAAGTGGGAAATAACGTCAGCGCCGTTTCTGGGGCTCCAGACCTCGTGATCTTCGATTGCGACGGTGTTCTTGTTGATAGCGAGCCGATTTCCATTGCCGTGCTCGTGGATCATATCGCACGTGCCGGCGGTCGTGTTCCCGCCGAGTTGGCCTACGACCAATTTCTCGGTCGCAGCATGAAAACCATCCGCGAAGTTCTGCGGGACCTTCATGCCGTGGATTTCAACGATGATCAGATGGAAGCGATCCGGGAGGATATGCGTGGCCGGTTCGCACGCGAGTTGAAGCCTATTCCCAA
>JAFAGL010000281.1 GCA_023422735.1 Pseudomonadota bacterium | reverse complement strand
GTCGCTGCTTAGCGATACAGCCTTCAGAAATGTTTCGAAATGATGGGCCTCAGGTGCGAGCATGACTATGTTTCGCAAGCCGACGACGCTATTTGAATGTACTGTCAATGATTTGCGATCGACACTTGGTGCGTTCACACGCTCACATGAAAAAAAGAGCATATCGGGTGCACGCCGATCCTGCGCAAAGGCAAGCAGAAACTCCGCTTTCGCTTTTTGACCCTCAGCGCCGATAAATGGCCGTGCGAAGCGCAGCATGGCTCCGCATGAAATGCCCTCGTCAACAAAGCGACTATGATCGGCGTTTGCATCGGGCGTCGTCAGAACGACCGCTGACAAACCTTCGTCTCCAACCCGCGTTCGAAAAGTCGCATCGTGGGATACGAATACATTGCCCTCGGCAATCGCCGCCTTTGCACGGGCGGGATCAGCTACCGACAGCGGCTCAAGAAATGTGCCATCCGCCAGATAAATGCACGCGTTAAACGTTCCAAAGGGATGTTCTCCGCGAGGTGCTACCTGGAAACCGAGCGCTTCATATCGCGTTTCAGCGCTTGGCAATTCCCGCACGGGCAGCACGAGATGGTCGAGAGAAGGCTTTTTGGTGCTCATGGGAAGCCGATGTGCCTGAATTCGGCTTCCCATTCAAGTCAGCTTACCTGCTGAGAATCAGACCAGACGGCTTTGAGCAATAGCCGCTTCAATGAAGCTGGCGAACAGCGGATGTGGCTCAAACGGACGGCTTTTCAGCTCAGGATGATATTGAACCCCGATGAACCAAGGATGATCGGGATACTCAACGGTTTCCGGCAAAACACCATCCGGGCTCAAACCACCAAACACCAGCCCGCACGATTCGAGCCTGTCCTTGTACTCGATGTTCACTTCGTAGCGGTGGCGATGACGCTCCACGATCTCGTCACTGCCGTAAATTTCGGCAATGCGCGAATCTTCCTTCAAACGGGCATCGTATGCGCCAAGCCGCATCGTTCCACCGAGGTCACCGGCAGCTTGACGCTTTTCCAGCATATTGCCCTTGAGCCATTCGGTCATCAAGCCGACAACCGGCTCGTCAGTCGGACCAAACTCGGTAGAGGAGGCATTCTCTATACCGGCCAGCGAACGTGCTGCTTCGATGCAGGCCATTTGCATGCCGAAGCAAATCCCGAAATACGGAACCTTACGTTCACGAGCAAATTTCGCGGCCAGGATTTTGCCTTCAGAACCACGTTCGCCGAAGCCGCCAGGCACCAAAATACCATGCACTTTCTCCAGGAACGGCGCTGGATCCTCCCGCTCGAAGACCTCGCTTTCGATCCAGTCGAGCTTCACCTTCACCCGGTTGGCAATACCGCCATGTGCCAAAGCCTCGATCAAAGACTTATAGGCGTCCTTGAGGCCGGTATATTTGCCCACGATCGCAATCGTGACTTCGCCCTCGGGATTATGGATCCGGGAGGTGATTTCATCCCATCGCTCCATCCGCGGCTTTGGCGCGGGATCAATACCGAAGGCGGCGAGCACTTCGTTGTCGAGGCCTTCCTGATGGTACGCCAGCGGGACATCATAGATATTTGCCACATCCAATGCCTGGATCACAGCCGATTCGCGAACATTGCAGAACAAGGACAGCTTGCGGCGCTCCTCGCGCGGGATCGCCCTGTCAGCGCGCACAAGAAGAATATCCGGCGCGATACCCAAAGCCTGCAATTCCTTGACGGAGTGCTGAGTGGGCTTGGTCTTGAGTTCACCTGCGGCCGGAATAAACGGCATCAAGGTCAGATGGATATAAACAGCCTGGCCGCGGGGCAATTCGTTGCCCAGTTGGCGAATCGCTTCGAGGAACGGCATGGCTTCGATATCACCCACCGTTCCGCCGATTTCGCAGAGAACGAAGTCGTAGTCCTCATTGCCTTCGCGAACGAAATTCTTGATCTCGTCGGTTACATGCGGAATGACCTGGACGGTCGCGCCAAGATAATCTCCCCGGCGCTCCCGCTCGATGATATTCTTGTAGATGCGACCGGTGGTAATGTTGTCGCGAATATTCGCGGAGCGTCCCGTGAATCGCTCGTAGTGGCCGAGATCGAGGTCGGTTTCCGCCCCATCGTCGGTCACGAACACCTCGCCGTGCTGATATGGCGACATCGTGCCCGGATCTACGTTGAGATAAGGATCTAGCTTACGAATCCTCACGCGGTAACCGCGTGCCTGGAGCAGTGCGCCGAGAGCCGCTGCTGCTATGCCTTTGCCAAGGGAGGAGACCACGCCGCCGGTGATGAATACATATCGCGCCATGGGAGTTACCGCTTAGCTGGGGCGGATTGATTCCGCCAGTCAAAATCGACAGTTTCCCAAAAGAAGAGAGACTGTAGTGCAAAAAAGAAAAGGCCGGCGAACCGGCCTCTCAAAACTCTATGAGGCTGTGATCCGTTAAAGGACGACGACCTGGGTACCCATTGGCACGCGACGATACAAGTCCATGACGTGATCGTTGATCATGCGGAAACAACCATTAGACGCGGCGCTGCCGATCGACTGAGGCTGATTCGTTCCATGAATGCGGATATGGGTATCCGTCTTGCCTTGGTAAAGATAGATCGCACGTGCGCCGAGTGGATTGTCAGGGCCACCGTTCATGCCTTCTTTGTACTGACCGTATTTCTTAGGCTCACGTTGTTGCATGTCTTTGGTCGGGAACCATCGCGGCCATTCCTGCTTATCGCCAACCGTAGTCGCACCCTTGAAGGCCAGTCCCTCCTTGCCCACTGCGATCGCGTATCGACGGGCAGTATCACGTGACTCGACCAGGTAAAGATACCGGGCACCTGTATCGATCACGATCGTGCCCTTGTTATAGCCGGAAAAGGGAACGCTTTGAGGAACAAAGTCCGGGCGCACCTGAAATGGGCGTTTGCCGGCGCGCTCGGCAAGCTTGTTATCCAGCGTCAAGGTTTCGGGCAGATAGCGTGGCGCGTCTTCGCCAAACATGGTTTTGAAGAAGCCGCCGCGTGGCCGATCGCTGCTTCGCAGCTCACCATTGTTGCCTTCCACTGCGACATTACTTGTCGGCATCGTGGAAGCGGAAGTCGCACGCTGCTGGACTGCTTGAGGGCGCGCCGATGATGCTCTGCTCGCGGCGGGCTTGGTTTGAGTCCGCTTGGAGGAGGTATTTTTCCTGTCAACGCCGCCATTCTTGCTGGTAGCGCTGGTGCTCGGATTATTAGCGTCGAGTTTACGCTGATACATTGCTCGAACATCAAGATCGCGATCGCGATTTGCGAGAGCTGGAGAAACAAAAACAGCCGAGCAAAGGCCGGCGGCGACGATATAACGAAGCAACATTGGCGAGCCTGATGGGTCTGGGATGAGAACGGGCGCGTAAAGAATTTCGCCCCGTTCTTCTCACTAACTTTTATCGCGTGGAGGTGCCGAGCTCAACAGAAATACCGCCCCCGAACGGTTATGACGGCATCAGCACGCATGTTTGCAGTCAGCCTGTGGCCAAGCAGACACAAGTTCGCGGAAACGAGCAAATTCCGCTCGATTTACTGCCCTGAAGGAACGCCCGGCGAAGTCTGGTTAGGCGCACTCGCTGGTGGCGTTTCGCCATCTGCCGGCGCCGACGAAGCGCCTCCATCACCAGCAGGCGGCGCGGATGGGGTTTCAGGGGTAGTGTCCTGGCCACCAAGTTGATCGAGCACACCGTTGCCGCTTCCCGCAGGTGCGGTCTGGCTTGGTGCATTATTCGGCAAACGATCCAGAATATCCAGCGGATCGCTGCCATAATAGCGAGCGAAGATGGAGAGCGCCAAGGATGTTATGAAAAAACCCGTCGCGAGAATCGCAGTCGTTCTTGTCAGGGCGTTTGCTGCGCCTCGCGCGGTCATGAAGCCAGATCCGCCCCCGACGCCTAAGCCACCGCCTTCTGAGCGCTGGAGAAGCACAACGGCAACCAGTGCAAGCACAATCAAGAGGTGAATAACAATGAGAACGGTTTGCATGGCGTTGTCCGGAAGATCGGAAGCGGCTGTCAGGCCGGCGCTAGAATTTTGCGGCTCACTACACGCAATCCGCTCGTATTCCAAGTCCTGGAACCGGATTGCATAGCCGCGATATGGAGAGTTGGCCCTACGGGTTCAACTCTTGAGGGTCATTCAGTTTCGAATCGGGATATGTCTTGATTATCCCCAGGAAGTCGTCAGCCTTTAAACTCGCTCCGCCTACCAGCGCGCCATCGACGTTTCGAATGCCGAGCAATTCACCCGCATTGGAAGGCTTGACAGACCCTCCATATAGAACGCGCATATGAGCGCCTTCTTCGCCTAGGATTTTCGAGAGTTGCTCTCGAATATGACCATGCGCTTCAGTCACATCCGCGATCTCGGGGATCAAACCCGTCCCTATGGCCCAAATCGGTTCGTATGCAATCACAAGATTTCGCGCGGTTGCGGTTTTCGGCAAACTGCCATTCAGTTGGTCGCTCAAAACATCAAGCGTCTTGCCCGATTCCCGCTCCGCACGGGTTTCCCCGATGCATAGGATCGGCTGAAGGTCTGCGCGCCAAGCAGCTTCAACCTTTGCCTTCACGTCTTCGTTGGTTTCGCCGTGATCGGTGCGACGCTCTGAATGACCAACAATCACGAAATCCGCTCCGCAATCACGCAGCATTTCGGCAGAGACATCACCGGTGTGAGCACCATTCGCCTTTGTGTGACAATCCTGACCGCCTATCCCGAGTGGGGTTTGCTTAGACACCTCGCAAGCGAGCGAAAGCAGCGTTGCCGGGACGCACACGACAACTTCAGGCGCATTTTCGCCTTCTGTGATTTTCGATCCGATCTTGGTCAGTTCAACCAACGACGCTTTCACGCCATTCATCTTCCAGTTGCCGGCTACCATCGGACGAATGCCAGGGGTCATGTCGATCTCCTCACGAAACACTTGCGCTTCCCTAGCAAAATGGGATCACAAAGCAATCGACACTGCTTCCTTCACGGGCTATTCCGACGCGGAATGTCGATGTTGCGCCTGCGGCGTGGCGATTGTTTCTGACTTAACGGACCTGTTCATGCTGACCATTCTGCGAAAAGCTGCCGGAACCTGGGTTTCGAAAGTGCTTTTGATACTGCTCGTTCTGAGTTTCGGCGTTTGGGGAATATCAGGCGAGATTCTCAACCGAGGCGGCACGAACAATGTGATCACCGCTGGCGATACGCGCGTGACTCAGCAGGACTTCCGGTTGGCCTATGATCGTCAGATCAATATCTATTCTCAGCAGTTCGGCACCCGTATCACGCGCGAACAGGCTCGCACATTCGGCATCGAGGATCAGGTTGTCGCCCAGCTTGTCGCGGGCGCGCTGTTGGATGAACAAGCACGGGATATGGGGTTGGGCGTTTCGCAGGATCGAGTTGCCGAACTGACTGCCTCAGATCAGGCATTTCACGGTCCCGACGGGCAATTTAATCGCCAGCAGTTTCAATATGTTTTGAGCCAGGTGGGGATGCGCCCGCAGGAGTATCTGTTGAATCGACAGCAGGTTGCTTTGCGTCAGCAAATCGTGGAAGCCGTGTCGGACGGGTTGACTGCACCAAACGCATTTCTTGAGGCCGTCGCGCAATATCGCGGCGAAACGCGTACCGTAGAATACGTAGCGTTGCCACCTTCGTTGGCGGCTGCATCACAGACGCCGACGGATAAGCAGCTTCAAACCTATTTCGACGCACATAAGGCAGATTACGCAGCGCCGGAGTATCGCAAGATTTCCTATGTTAGGATGGAGCCGGCTGATATTGCCGATGCCTCTTCCATAACCGATCAGCAGGTTCAGGCTGATTACGACGCACACAGAACCCGGTTCACCACGCCCGAACGTCGCAAGATTGAACAGTTGGTGTTTGGAAACGAAGCCGGCGCGCAGGCTGCTGCAGAAGCTATTCGCGGTGGGGCAACCTTCGAGTCGGTTCTGGCAGCGCAGAGCAAATCAGCCGAAGACGTTCAGCTTGGAACTTTAGCAAAAACGGATATTGCTGACAAAGCCATCGCAAACGCGGCCTATTCGCTTGAAGTCGGACAGGTAAGCGACGTCGTGAACGGTAATTTCGGACCCGTGTTGATCCGAGTCACCGAGATTGTTCCTGAAGTGGTTCGGCCTTTGGCTGAAGTCGGTGATCAAATTCGCCGGGATCTGGCCTTGAGTGAGGCAAACCGTGTACTTCTGGATGCGCACGACCGCTTCGAAGATGCCCGCGCTGGTGGTGCGAGTCTTGCAGAGGCTGCGCAACAATCAGCTCTCAAGGTGGTCACCATTGAAGCTGTGGACAGCCAGGGTCGCCAGCCTGATGGGACCGTGGTGAATGATCTTCCCGCGTCGGTCGATCTCCTGCGGGCCGCATTTGAAACCGAAGTCAACGCCGACAATCCATCTATTCAAACGGAAGGTCGCGGTTATGTATTTTTCGACCTTGAGGCAATCACGCCAGCCCGTGATCGTACGCTCGACGAAGTTCGCGAGGACGTAAAGAATGACTGGACTGAAGAGGAGGTGCTGAAACTGTTGTCGGAAAAGGCTGCAGACTATCAAAAGCGCCTTACGGATGGGATACTGACGCTCGATCAGATCGCGGAAGAGACCGCCCAGGACAAGCAGATCAAACGTGGTGTGAAGCGCGAGGTCGATGATGTTGATTTCGGTCGCGAAGGCGTTGCTGAAGTTTTTAATGTTGCCCAAGGTGCATTTGCCGTGACACCTGCCGCGCAGGATGGCGGGCAGATCGTTTTCCAGGTGACTGAGGTTCTCCAGCAGATGGGCGCTGATTCTTCGAGCTTGAACGAAGCAGAAACCCGACGTTTTAATACGGGGTTAGCCGACGACCTTCTGGATCAGCTCGTTACGCGTCTTCAGGGACAGAACCGGGTGCAAATCAACCGTGCAGCCATTGATCGAGCCCTGACGCTGTAATTATGTCAGATCTCAAAACATATATCGGCCAAGCGGCAGCCGGACACAGTCTCTCCTTCGAAGAAGCGCGGCGGGCTTTCGACATCATCATGTCAGGGGCAGCCACACCTAGCCAAATTGGCGGATTCCTGATGGCCCTGCGCGTGCGCGGCGAAACCGTGGATGAAATCTCCGGTGCCGTTTCCACGATGCGGGCCAAGATGTTGACGGTCGATGCCCCTGCGGAAGCGGTCGACATTGTCGGCACAGGCGGAGATCAGTCCGGCACTTACAACGTGTCGACCTGTGCTGCTTTTATCGTGGCAGGCGCTGGCGTTCCGGTTGCCAAACATGGCAATCGAGCGTTGTCTTCGAAGTCGGGTGCAGCCGATACGTTGATCGAGCTGGGCATCAATGTAGAACTCACACCCGAGCATATCGGACGATGCATCCGAGAAGCCGGCGTTGGCTTCATGTTCGCGCCAGCACATCATTCCGCCATGCGGCATGTTGGGCCTAGCCGTGTTGAACTTGGAACAAGAACGATTTTCAATCTTCTGGGCCCTTTGTCGAACCCCGCCGGCGTTTCGCGACAGTTGGTCGGCGTGTTCGCGCCTGAATGGGTGGAGCCGCTGGCTCATGTCCTCAAGGATCAGGGGAGTACCTCGGTATGGGTCGTTCATGGCGATGGGCTTGACGAAATGACCACGGCGGGCGTGACCAAGGTGTCCGCCCTTGAGAATGGCCATATCCGCAATTTTGAACTCACACCCGAAGCTGTGGGATTGAAGCGCGCCAGCATCGAGGACCTGCGCGGCGGTGATCCCAAGCATAATGCTGCCGCCTTGCGCGCTGTATTGGCAGGCGAGAATAATGCTTATCGCGATATCGCCGTTCTCAACGCTGCGGCGGCGTTGGTGGTGGTCGGTCTTGCACAGGACCTGACGGATGGTATCGAGTTTGCACAGCAATCGTTAGATAGGGGCGACGCACTTGCCTCGCTGGAGAAGCTGATCATGTTTTCAAACGAAATCAGCAAATGACCGATATTCTCGCCAGAATCGAGGTTTATAAACGCCAGGAAATCGCTGCAGCGAAGTCGGCTGCTCCGCTAACTGAGCTGAAGTCCCGGATTGCCGACACGGAAAAACCTCGCGGTTTTCATGCTGCGCTGGAAGCCTGCAGGAGATCTCGGTCGTTCGGCTTGATCGCGGAGATAAAGAAAGCGAGTCCATCGAAAGGATTGATTCGCCCGGATTTCGATCCGCCCGCATTGGCGAAAGCCTATGAGAAAGGTGGGGCCGCCTGTTTGTCGGTTTTGACTGACGCGCCTTCTTTTTCTGGCTCGCCGGAATTTCTGACCGCCGCACGCAATGCCTGCGCGCTGCCGGTGTTGCGCAAGGATTTTATGTTCGAAGCCTATCAGGTCTATGAAGCGCGATCGTGGGGTGCCGACGCTATTCTGGTAATCATGGCGAGTTTAACAGACGATGATGCCAAGAGCTTGGAGGACACGGCATTCGAACTCGGGATGGACGTACTTGTGGAGGTCCACAACGAGCCTGAAATGGAGCGCGCGATAAAGCTGGCATCGCCATTGATTGGCATCAACAATCGCGATTTACGCAGGTTTCAGGTTGATTTGGCCGTCTCTGAGCGGCTTGCTAGAGATTTTCCGAGTGACCGTTTGCTGGTGGGCGAAAGCGGCATCTTTACCAATGCTGATTGTCGGCGCCTGAATGAGAGCGGCATTTCGACGTTCCTTGTTGGAGAAAGTCTTATGCGCCAGACAAATGTGGAACAGGCGACCCGCATTCTGCTCCAAGGAACAGACCATACAAGAGAAGCTACATGACAGGCTTAACTCACCTCAATTCAAACGGTGAGGCCAATATGGTCGATGTCGGCGACAAGTCAGAAACAGAACGCTCCGCCATCGCAGAAGGCATCGTTCTGATGCAACCTGAAACGCTTGCCAGCATCATGGAAGGCAACTCGAAAAAAGGTGATGTGCTTGGCGTAGCTAGGATAGCTGGCATTATGGCTGCGAAGAAGACGCATGATTTGATTCCGCTTTGCCATCCGTTGTTTCTCACAAAAGTGGGGATCGACATCGAGGCCGATCCCACTTTGCCAGGTTTAAGGGTGAAGGGTCTCGCACGCGTTACCGGCAAGACCGGTGTGGAGATGGAAGCGCTAACTGCGGTTAGCGTCACATGTCTGACGATCTACGATATGGCGAAGGCTATCGACCGATCAATGACGATTAGCCACATCCGATTACTCGAGAAAACAGGTGGGAAATCGGGAACGTTTGACGCAGGCGCAAAATAATGGCGCTTTTGCCGGTCAGCGCCGTTTACGAGAGCTTACTGGATGATTGTCTACCGCTTCCCGCGGAGATGATACCCCTTGCCGAAGCTGATGGCAGAGTCCTGGCTGCGCCACTGCCCGCCAGACGAACGCAACCACCTTTCAACGCTTCGGCCATGGATGGTTATGCGGTACGCTCAAGGGATACCAACAGTCCCTCCTGTGCTCTCGACGTAATTGGTCAAGCGGCCGCGGGCCATGGCTTCACCGGCGAATTGGCGGCAGGCCAAGCCGTTCGTATCTTCACTGGCGCGCCTGTCCCGCAGGGTGCTGACGCCGTGCTCATCCAAGAGAATGCACTTCGCCTCGAAGGTAATCGAATTTTTGCTAAAGGCCCGCTTGCGAGCGGTGCAAATATACGTAACGCCGGAAAAGATTTCGAGAAGGGCGACGTGGTTCTCCCTTCGGGCCGGCTCCTGGACCCAGCAGCACTTTCTTTGGCAGCCGCTGCCAATCATCCTGAGATTACAGTCATTCGGCAGCCGGTAGTTGGACTTATCGCAACGGGAGATGAACTTGTTCTGCCCGGCCAGAACCCGGGACCCGCCCAGATAATCGCTTCAAACAGCTTCGGTGTAGCTGCGATCGCTCGCCGCGCAGGCGCGAGCGTCATTGACTTCGGGATCGTAGCCGACAGGATGACCGAGTTGCGCTCGGTCATCCTGGAAGCGTCGCAACGGTGCGACGTCGTGATTACGCTCGGTGGCGCTTCGGTTGGTGACCATGATCTGGTCAAAGCAGCACTTGAAGCCGAGGGTATGCAACTCGCCTTCTGGAAGATTGCCATGCGCCCCGGAAAGCCTCTCATGTTCGGGCGGTTGGGCAAGACCAGAATGCTCGGCTTACCGGGGAATCCTGTGGCCAGTCTTATCTGCTCCCATCTGTTTCTAGCCCCGATGATTGCCAAGCTCGCTGGTCGCGAACATAGTTTTGATCTTCGCGAGGCGGTTCTTAAAACGCCGCTGCGCGAAAACGATCTCCGACAGGATTATCTGCGCGCGATTGCATTGCAGGACGGCGAGGAAATCAATGTGGAGCCCTTTCCTGTTCAGGATTCCTCCATGCTCCAAAGCTTGGCGCGAGCAAATTGCCTGATCATTCGCCCTCCTTTTGCGCCAGCCGCTCAAATCGGCGAGCGCGTCAAGATCATGATGATCCGCTAGCCTCAAGCAGCGTTGGTCACCAGCTTTGCCAACTGCGTCATGACGACCGCAGAGCCAGCTAATCTCTTTTCTGGTGTTGCCCAATCGCGGATGAAAACAATGCTCTGGTCTGGCCGGATCTTAGCCTGCGATCCCTGATCACCAATGAATTTGACCAGCCCCGCCGGATTGACGAACTGCTTGTCTCTGAACTGGATGACGACGCCCTTGGGTCCGGCATCAAGTTTTTCCACATTCGATTGGCGACAAAGCGACTTGATGAAGACAATCTTCAGCAGATGTTGAACTTCTTCCGGTAACGGACCGAAGCGGTCGATCAGTTCTGCGCCGAACGCGTCGATTTCGCTTGGTCCATCAAGATCCGCAATCCGTCGGTAAAGGCCGAGGCGTAGCTGGAGATCCGGCACATAGTTTTCCGGAATCATCACCGCAGTGCCGACGGAGATTTGCGGCGACCAGCTGCCATCAATGACATCCGTATTCCCCCGCAACTCAGCGACAGCTTCCTCAAGCATCTGTTGGTAGAGCTCGAACCCGACTTCCTTGATGTGGCCGGATTGCTCATCGCCCAAAAGATTTCCTGCGCCACGAAGATCAAGGTCGTGACTGGCCAATTGGAACCCTGCGCCCAGCGTGTCCAGAGATTGCAGAACTTTCAGCCTGCGTTCTGCTGTCTGCGTCAAAGTCCGATTGGCTGGAAGCGTGAACAGCGCGAAGGCACGCAGTTTCGAGCGACCGACACGACCGCGTAACTGATAAAGTTGTGCCAGACCGAACATATCAGCACGATGCACGATCAAGGTGTTTGCCGTCGAGATATCCAGCCCAGATTCTACGATGGTTGTGGCGAGGAGAACATCGTATTTGCCGTCGTAAAAGGCATTCATGATGTCTTCGAGTTCGGTCGGTGGCATCTGACCGTGCGCAACGGCTACTTTTAACTCTGGCACGGCCCCGGAAAGAAACTCGCTAACTTCTTTCAGGTCGGAAATTCTGGGAACGACATAGAAACTCTGTCCGCCCCGGAAACGTTCGCGCAGCAGAGTCTCCCGGATCACAAGCGGATCGAACGGCGAAATAAATGTGCGAACCGCCATGCGATCGATAGGCGGGGTTGTGATCAAGGATAGCTCGCGAACCCCAGTTAATGCGAGTTGAAGCGTGCGCGGAATCGGTGTGGCCGAGAGCGTCAAAACATGGACGTCGCTCTTGAGCTCTTTCAGCCGTTCTTTGTGCTTGACGCCAAAATGTTGCTCCTCGTCGATGATGAGAAGCCCCAACCGTTTGAACTTAATCGAATTCGTGAGAAGCGCGTGGGTGCCGACCACAATGTCGACCGTTCCCTCCGTCAACGCTTTCTTTGTTTCGTTAAGCTCTTTTGTTGAAACTAGTCGCGACGCCTGACGCACGGTGACCGGCAGACCAGCAAAACGTTGGGAGAATGTCCTGAAGTGCTGACGTGCCAGAAGCGTTGTTGGCACAACAACAGCAACCTGAAACCCTTCCATAGCGGCAATGAATGCAGCACGAAGCGCAACTTCCGTCTTGCCGAAACCCACATCCCCGCACACGAGACGATCCATCGGTTGACCCGCGCCAAGATCGTCACGGATGGCATCGATCGCGGCTTGCTGATCGTCCGTTTCATCATAAGGGAAGCGCGCAGCGAACTCACCGTAAACGCCTTCGGGTGGCACCATCGTAGGGGCACCGCGCA
>JAFAGL010000275.1 GCA_023422735.1 Pseudomonadota bacterium | reverse complement strand
GAGGATTGCCGCCGCTACACGCTTTTCGACTGCGCGCATTTCCTTTGGAAAGCCACAAACCGCCATTGTGTGGCCGCAAAAGGGCAGCTTGCTTGGAAACCAGCGATTCACGCGTCAAACAGCGCGGCCTGGAGTCCATCCTGCTGCAAGCTTCACTTGATAACGGATCGTTAACCGGGCGTTTTTTGCGCGCGTTCTGACGGAATAAACATGAGATGACGGACGTTATGACCGAGACCAAGCCGATCCGGCTGAAGGGACGTTCCTTTCTGGCGCTTGTGCTTACGCCCGAATTGCCTTTTGCAGACTGGCTGGTGCGCCTGGACGATCTGGCTGCGCGCTCTGCGGGGTTCTTTTTGCGTCGCCCGATCGTGCTGGACCTGGCAGGGCTCGATGCCGACCGCGACCAGCTGCGCGAACTGATCGTCCAACTTGCCGAGCGCCGCGTGCGCATCATGGGCCTTGAAAATGCGCGTGCTTCGCAGCTTGGTCCGGATCTGCCGCCGGCAATGACGGATGGCCGCCCCGCTTCGGATTTCGAGCCTCCTGCGCCAAGTGAAGCACCGAACCAGGCGACAGCTGCGCCGGTGGATGCCGAGCCTGAGCCGGTCACGCTGCAATCACCACTCGCAAAGCCGATGCCCTCGCTGACGGTGACCGAACCGGTGCGCTCGGGGCAATCATTGGTGTTTCCAGATGGCGATGTGACGGTGATCGGATCGGTCGCATCGGGCTCGGAGATCATCGCGGGAGGCTCCATTCACGTTTACGGCTCGCTGCGCGGCCGCGCACTGGCGGGCACGATGGGCAATGGTTCGGCGCGCATTTTCTGCCGCAAGCTGGAAGCCGAGCTGATCGCGATCGACGGTTTCTACAAAACGGCCGAGGACATGGAACAGGACCTGCGTGGGCAGGCGGTGCAAATCTGGCTCGACGGCGAGTCCATCATGGCGGAAAGGTTGGGTTGAAGCGATGGCTGACAAGGCAACACAGGAAAAACCCGCAGCAGCGGCGCAGGAAAAAGGCAACGGCAAGGTCATCGTCGTGACCTCCGGCAAGGGCGGCGTCGGCAAGACGACGTCGAGTGCAGCGCTTGGCGCGGCCTTGGCGCATAATGGTGACAAGGTCGTCGTGGTCGATTTCGATGTCGGCTTGCGAAATCTCGATCTGGTGATGGGTGCCGAACGTCGCGTCGTTTACGATCTGGTCAATGTCATCCAGGGTGAAGCGAAGCTGACGCAGGCGCTGATCCGCGACAAGCGCCTCGAAACGCTGTTCCTGCTTCCTGCTTCGCAGACCCGCGACAAGGACAACCTCACCCCTGAAGGCGTGGAAAAGGTCATTGCCGCGCTGAAGAAAGGGTTCGACTGGGTGATTTGTGACAGCCCGGCCGGTATCGAACGCGGCGCGACACTTGCCATGCGTCACGCCGATATCGCCATCGTCGTAACCAACCCGGAAGTCTCGTCGGTGCGCGATTCCGATCGCATCATCGGTCTGCTGGATTCGAAGACGGTCAAGGCAGAAAAGGGCGATCGCATCGAGAAGCATCTGCTTTTGACGCGCTACGACCCGGCGCGTGCTGAACGCGGCGACATGCTCAAGGTGGATGACGTTCTGGAAATCCTGTCGATCCCGCTTCTGGGAATCATCCCCGAAAGCACCGATGTGCTGCGCGCCTCCAATGTCGGCGCGCCGGTGACGCTGGCCGACAACAAGAGCGCACCAGCGGTTGCCTATTTCGACGCTGCGCGCCGCATCAAGGGCGAAACGATCCCGGTCAATGTGCCGGGTGAAAAGCGCGGTTTCTTCGGTAAAATCTTCGGAAGGAAAGCGGCATGAACTTTCTGCGACTTTTTTCCCGGCCTCAGGAGGCTTCGGCTCCCGCAGCTCGCGAGCGCTTGCAGGTTCTCCTTGCCCATGAGCGGCTTTCAAACGGGGGTGATTCCGATCTGATCAAAAAGCTGCGCGATGAAATCATGGCCGTCATCGCCAAGCACATCAAGATCGACGAGGACAAGGTCAACGTGAAGATGGAGCGCGGTGCATCCATGTCGACGCTGGCCGTCGATATCGAGGTGCCGCTCGATCTGGCGAAAAAGAAGAAAGCTGCCTGAGCGGTTCAACGCGCGGTTCAACGCGCCGTTTAACAACGGGCAGCGTGATCGACCGCGCGCGATTGATCGATTTCGCGGCAACGCCTATGAACGGGTGCGCTTCGGTGCGCCCGTTTTTGTTTATCGGCCGAGAGTCGTTTTATGTCCTGCACTGTTATCGTTGGGGCCGGTCACGCCGGCTTTCAACTTTCCCATTCCCTCCGCCAGGCCGGTTATGCTGGTCGCATCATCCTGATCGGTGATGAAGGCGAGCCCTATCAGCGGCCACCGCTTTCCAAAGCCTATCTCATGGGCAAGGTGGATCTCGCTGGGCTGAGCTTCCGGCCGGACAGTTTCTTTGCCGATCATTCCATCGAGCGTATCGAGGCCCGCGTGACGGGAATCGACCGGGTAGCGCAGCGCGTTCAGGTCCAGGGACATGAGCCGATTGCCTATGATAATCTGGTACTCGCAACGGGCTCGCGGCGGCGCGAACTGACGGTCGAAGGCGGTAGGCTGGACGGTGTGCACGGGCTGGCGACTCGCGCCGACGCCGACCGGCTGAAGCTTGCGCTGGAAAAGGGACATGGCCGCGCTCTGGTGATCGGCGCGGGCTTTATCGGCCTGGAATTCGCTGCCGGGGCACGTCATTTCGGGCTGGATGTGAAAGTGCTCGATATTGCGCCGCGCCTCATGGCCCGCGCCGTCAGTCCCGCCATGTCGCAGTTTTTCCTTCATGCGCATGAGGAAAGCGGCGTCGAATTCATGCTGGATACCGGCTTGCTGCATATCGAAGGCGATAACGGGCATGTCCGGCAGGTGATGACGAGCGATGGCAGCGTTATCGATACCGATCTTGTGGTCGCAGGCATTGGCGTCTTGCCCAATGACCAGCTCGCGCGCGATGCGGGACTGGATGTCGATAACGGCATCGTCGTGAACGAACACCTCATGACCAGCGACCCGCATATTTTTGCGATCGGCGATTGCGCCAACTTCCCCGAACGCTCGATCGGGGCGCGGCACCGGCTGGAATCGGTGCAGAATGCGACGGATCAGGCAAAAGCTGTTGCCGCGATCATCACCGGGGCAGAGCGCGTGCCTTATGAGGCGGTGCCGTGGTTTTGGTCGGACCAGGGGCCGCACAAATTGCAGATCGCGGGGCTCGGCGTCGGCGGCAACATGTTCGTGGAACAGGCCGACGAGAAGGGCTTGTCCGTTTATGTGTTCCGCGACGGTGTGTTGTCGGCGGTCGAAACCGTCAACCACGGGGCGGACCATATGGCCGCACGCCGCTTGTTTGCGTCGACCACGCCCCGCCCGGAACCGCTCCAGGTGGAGCAGCCCGGTTTCAGCCTCAAGGATTATGTGCTGAGCGCGGGCAAAGTCTAGCTACGAAGTGCCTGTGCGGGGGACTGACGATAGGCC
>JAFAGL010000185.1 GCA_023422735.1 Pseudomonadota bacterium | reverse complement strand
GCTTTGGAATATATGGGTCTCAAGGCTGGCACGAAGATCACGGATATCACGCTCGACCGCGTGTTCATCGGTTCCTGCACCAATGGGCGAATCGAGGATCTGCGGGCGGTTGCCAAGGTTGTAGAGGGCCGCAAGGTCAGCCCGAAGGTGAACGCCATGATCGTGCCCGGTTCTGGGCTCGTCAAAGAACAGGCAGAAGCGGAAGGTCTCGACAAGATTTTCGTGGAAGCCGGTTTCGATTGGCGCGAGCCGGGTTGCTCCATGTGCCTGGCGATGAATGATGATCGCCTCAATCCCTATGAGCGCTGTGCGTCCACGTCGAACCGCAATTTCGAAGGTCGTCAGGGCTTCAAGGGCCGCACCCACCTCGTTTCACCGGCCATGGCAGCAGCCGCCGCGATCGCCGGTCATTTCGTGGATGTTCGCGCCTACGACTGATTTCAGGTCATTCGAATAAGGCAAAGGCGCGCGGGTATCGCGCGCCTTTTTTATTGCGGGCTGTCTGATGGCCCGGATCAGCTTCGGGATGAAAAGAAGGATGCCAGGCGCGGAGCGGGCGCCGATTCCAGCTCATCCACCACAACCATGTGGGTGATCTCGCCGCGTTTGAATGCCGCCAGGAACTTGTCATAATGCTTGAACACCACGCAGCCGCTGGAATCGCCTGGAACCCGTAGCAGATAGGTATGGGCCAGAAGTCCTGTGCGGTTCTTCGGTGCCTTGCCGCTGATGGGGTTGAGGCGAATGGCTTCCACGCCATGGAACAAAGATTCCCGCATGGACAGGCGATAGGTGGAAGCCGGCGTCGAACCGCGCATCTTCACATGCGAATATTTCGGATTGTCACGCATTTTGCCGCGTCCCGAATGCGCTTCGAGCTTTTGGCCATTGGGCATATGCACGACGGCGTTGGTCACATCGTAAACTGCAGTCTTGCGGCCCATGTTCGGCCACGGGATCGCGGCTGATTTCGCAGCCGGCTTTTCGATCGGGCTGTCGGGGCGCGCATAAGCCATGGTCACAACGGCGTCGTTTGGCGCTGCCGGTTTTTGGGCTGGCTTGGCTTTCACGCGGGCCAGTTGCGGGCGCCAACCGGGCACAAGCCCCGCATCTGGGAGATCCGCGCCGAGCGAAGCAATATCCGCCGCTTCGTCGCCGGTTTCTCCGTCATGATCGGCCAAAGCTTCGAGCGCCGACACTGCCTGGTTCGGTTCGAGCGAGGCAAGTTCGACATTTTCGCTGGCAGCCGCGTCTTTCGCCTTGAAGAGTTCCGCCAGCTTTTCGCTGGTCAACGCGCCAGCCGGTACCTTTGCCGTCACGAAGCGGGTTTCAAACGCGCCGGCCACCGTGCGTTCCGTGTTGCGCCGCGCGGCATCGCGGGCCCAGGCTTCGCGCACGAAATCAGGCGCCACAACCGGTTGCGCTTTCGCATGCAAGGGGCGCGCCAAAGTCTTTGAAGCGATATGGCGATCGGTCTTTGCTTTTCCTGCAACGCTGGCGACGTGCGACGAATGCCCGGTGGTCAGGTTCTCGTTCCAATAAGCATAGCCGGCGATGCCAGCACCTATGCCCATAGCAACCACCATCAGCTTCATCCAGCCGGAAGCCTGCCGCATACGCGATGTCCGCTTGCCTGCGCTGAATGGAGCAGGCCGGTTCGACGACGATAGTTTGCGATTCATGACCGGGCCCCAACTAAACAAAGAGATTAAGCGAACAGGCGACGTGAAATTCGGCATGCCGGTCGCTTGATTTGCAGCTTGGAGCAATTCGGTAACCAAACTCTTTAACTTCGTTCTTACCGTAACGAAAGTTTGTCGCGCCCCGTCTCACGCGCTAAAACCGGAGCGGCAGAATTCAGGGAGTTTATGTATGCAGCCCATCTACATCACCTATCTGAACCGCTTCGATATCGAGGCTGCTGCACTCACCGATGCCGAAATTCTGGCTGCGATCGAAGAAAGCCTGGCCATGCAGGGCCGGCGCGAAACGGAAATCGAGCCGCGTGTCCATCTGGAGCCCCGCGCTGGCGTGGAAGGTCATTTCAACGTGCTGCGCGGCTGGATCGGTGGTGAAATCGATGCTGCCGGCGTCAAGGTCGTCGGCGACTTCGTCGACAATTACAAGCAGGGTCTGCCTTCCGAATTCGGCGTTCTCAACCTGTTCGACCCGCGCACCGGCATGCCTCGCGCCATTTTGGATGCCAGCGGCATCACCGATATGCGGACCGGTGCGGTGACGGCTATCGGCGCCAAATATCTCGCGCGCAAGAATTCCAGGGTGCTCGGCCATATCGGCGCGCGCGGCACTGCCTACTGGAATGTGCGTCTGCTCGACAGCCTGTTCGATTTCGATGAAATCCGTGTGCACTCGCGTCGCCCCGAAAGTCGCAATCCCTTTGCCGAGCGTTTGTCGCGCGATCTGGGCAAGAAGGTGGTTGCCACCGAAGATTGGCAATCTTGCGTCGAGAATGCGGATATTGTGGTCGAGGCATCTCGCTTGAGCGAACCGACCCCGATGCTGAAAACGGACTGGATCAAGCCCGGCGCGCTGGTCGTGCCCTATGGGACGATGAGTGCCGTGGAATTATCCCTGACAGACATCATGGCCAAGATGGTGGTGGATGATTGGGGGCAGTGCAAAGGCGGCAAATTCGGCTCGCTTCGCGCGCATGTGGAGGCTGGCAAATTATCGGAGCAAACGCTTCACGCCGAACTGGGCGAGATCGTCGCGGGCGTGAAAGCGCCGCGCGAAAGCGATGACGAAACGATCCTGTTCTGGCATCGCGGCCTGTCCTTGTCCGATATCGCGCTCGGTCACGCTTTCCTGAAAAAGGCCGAAGCGATCGGCGCCGGGCACCGGCTGCGTTACGCGTGACGCAGCCTTCCATCATAGTGCTGGACGAGACGCCGCTGACGTTGGCGGATATCTGGTCTGCGTCAGCTGCGCCGATTCACGTGAAACTTGAAGACGGCCTGCGAAACCATTTGTTGGCGGCACGAACCGTGGTCGATCAGCATCTTGCCGAAAACAAGCAGGTTTACGGGCTGACAACGGGTCTTGGCGGCAATATCGGCCATCGGATCACGCACAGCGAGGTCGCTGCCTTCCAGGAACAAGTCGTACGCGCGCGCATCGCCGGTGTTGGCGAACCGCTTTCGCTCGAAACCTGCCGCGCTGCCTTGTTTTGCCGCATTGTGGGCCTTGCCAAAGGGGGTGGAGGAATTTCTCCTCACGTGTTCGATCTCATGGTCGATATGCTGGCTCGCGATATCATTCCCGTGCTGCCGTCGCGTGGTTCGCTGGGCACGGGCGATCTTATCGTGTCGATGAGCATGGCTGCCCCGGTGATAGGGCGCGGCCAGGTTTATTTTGGTGGACGCAAGGTCGAAACGGCGGATGCCTTTCGTGCCACCGGGCTGCATCCGGTTGAGCTCGGCGCCAAGGATGGGTTGGCGATCGCCAATGCGTCGGCGGTGACCCTCGCGAGCGCGGCCTCCGCGCTTCATGCGTTGCACGACCTTCTTCACATGCATGTCGCAACCGCCGCGCTTGCTTTCGAGGCTTATGGCGCCAATGCGCGTATTTTCGACCCGCGATTGGCGCAAGCGCGGCCGGCCGCTGGTCAGGAAAATGCCGCCGCCTTGTTTCGCCGGGCGCTTGAGGAAAGCAGCCTTCATGATCCGAAACCCGACCGGAAAGTGCAGGATGCACTGTCCTTTCGTACATTGGCTCAGGTCACCGGCACCGTGCTCGCCGCCTATCATGCAGCCAAACAGGAAGTCGAGATCGAGCTGAACGCCAGCTCCGATAATCCGCTGGTGCTGATCGATGCGGCGGAAATCCATTCTTCGGCCAATTTCCACACGCCGACGATTGCGCTCGCCTTCGACACTCTGGCCATCGCGGTCACACATCTGGCAACGGCTTGCGCGCAACGCTCCATCAAACTGATGACCGGGCGCCTTTCCGGTTTGCCGAACTATCTGTCGCCGGTTGGTGGCGCATCCGCGGGTTTTGTGCCGATGCAAAAGGCACTGGCCGCGCTTCAGGCCGAAATTCGGCTCAAGGCGACACCGGCCAGTCTGGATGCTTTGGTAGTGTCCGATACGGTCGAGGACGTCGCGCCGATGACGCCGCTTTGCATTGCAAAGCTCGAAGAACAACTTGTGTCGCTGCGCTGGATGATCACGCTTGAAGCCATGTTTGCCGCGCAAGGTGTCAGCCTGCGTCAAAAATCCGAACCTGATGTGAAACTCGGGGCTGCCGCCGCGTTGTTACAGGCACATATCCGCAAATACGTGCCACAGCTCGATCAGGATCGCGAAACGGGTCCGGATGCGGAGATTTTACATCGACATCTGTGGTCCACGGACATGCTGGGCGCGGTCCACGCATTGTTGCAACCCTCAACTGGCTGAACGCAGCAAGGTCGCAGCCTGGAAAAGGAGACAAACATGGTCATCGGCTTGGAGCTGGCAGGCTCATTCGGCCAGGATGCCGGCTGGACGATGGAAAAGCTGATTGCGCTGGCACAGCAAGCAGACCGATCTGCGATCGACTTTCTGATCCTGCCGGATCCCATTGCCGGGCTCGATGGCGGCGAGGCATGGCCCGATGCGACAATCCTGGCCGGCTATCTCGCTTCAATGACGCAAAGGCTGGGTTTGATCCTTGCCGCAACGACAGGAGGGCACCAGCCCTACAATCTTGCGCGTCGGCTGGCTTCGCTCGATCTCATCAGCCAAGGCCGCATCGGTTGGTGCCTGACCATGGGCGAGGCGGAACCTGAAGCCGCAGCATTCAGCGGCGCGATCCGTTTGCCGCAAGGCAATCCCCCAGCGCGCATTGCCGAATTCGCACAGATCGTAGCAGGGCTTTACCAAAGCTGGGATGCCGATGCGCTGCTGATCGACCGCGAAGCCGGCCGCTTTATTGATCCTGCCGCGATGCACGAGCTTAACCATCAGGGCGACTTCTTTTCCGTGCGCGGTCCCCTCAATGTGATGCGCTCGCCGCAGGATCGGCCAATGCTTTTGTTGCGCGGCAAGAACCTTGTGGCCCTGCAAGGCATTGCAGCTCTTGTTGATGCAATCATCGTGGATGGTGCACAGGTCGCGGCTGGCGACAAACCGGCTTTGCGTGAGATTTCCTTCGAGGAACTGAAGCAAAGTCAGATTCTGAGCGACGATCGGCAAGACCTGCTCGTCAAGGTCAAATCCGCTCACGAGGCCGAAACCTGCCTGCAGCTCTTGAAAACGCATGCTGCGCTCGATCCGCAAGCCGCCACCTTGCGCGGAAGGTTCGGCGGCACCAGCAAGGGAGTTTCACAATGAACCGGCAGATGAAACTCGGCGCATTCTTGATGCCCGCCGGTCATCACATCGCAGCCTGGCGTCATCCGGAAGCGGCGGCAACGATGGGCGTTGACGTCGCTTCATATATCCAGGTTGCCCAAACGGCCGAAAAAGCCGGCTTCGATCTCGTTTTCCTTGAAGATGCCGCCGGGCTGCGCGACGCCAATCCCGTGACCGCCAGTCAGACCTCCCGGTCTGTCGCTTTCGAACCCTTGAGCCTTCTGGCCGCGATTGCCGCGCAAACCAGCACGATCGGTCTCGTGGCGACGGCTTCCACATCTTACAACGAGCCCTATGCGCTGGCCCGTGCATTTGCGACGCTCGATCTGGTGAGCGGCGGGCGCGCAGGCTGGAATCTGGTCACCTCGGCCAGCGAAATCGAAGCTGCCAATTTCGGCGCCGAAGGCTTGCGCAAGCATGTTGATCGCTATCACAAGGCCAATGAGTTCGCTGACATCGTGGCGCGTTTATGGGATCCTGTGGACCGCACCGCAATGCTCGCGCATCGCGGCGAATATTTCGGGGTGGAACAAGGGCTTGGCCTTGCGCCCTCGCCCCAGGGCAAACCGGTGATGGTTCAAGCCGGCGCTTCCGACGTCGGGCGCGATTTGGCGGCACGTACGGCAGATGTGGTGTTCACTGCTGCGCAGACTTTGGAGACCGCAAAAGCCTTTTATGACGATGTGAAAGCGCGCACCCAACGAGCCGGGCGAAATCCCGATCACATCAAGATCATGCCCGGCGTTTCGCCCGTTGTGGCAACAACCCGCGAGGAAGCACAGGCCAAGGTCGAGACGCTGCAGTCACTGATCCCTGATGAGGTCGGTCTGGCGCTGTTGTCCAGCTACCTTGCCACGGATGCTTTGAAAGGCCTGCCGCTGGATGGGCCGATGCCCGATCTCGCTTCAACGGAAGGGATGCAAAGCCGGCAGGCGCTCGTTGTCGAACAAGCGCGGCGTGACAATCTCAGCATTCGCGAAGTCGCACGCCATTTCGCGGGCGCGCGCGGCCATTGGCGCTTGGTGGGCACGCCGTCGGATATAGTCGATGAACTGGAACGCTGGTTCACCGGCAAGGCCTGTGACGGCTTCAACGTGATGCCTGCATTCTTTCCGGGCGAACTCGATGCCTTTGTCGAGCTTGTTATTCCGGAGTTGCAGCGACGTGGCCTGTTTCGGACAGCCTATGAAGGCAGCACCCTGCGTACCAATCTCGGATTGGACGGCTGACGGCGGTTCAATCCGCCGCCGTGACTTCCATCAACGCATCGCCTACCCGCTTCGGACCTGGGAAATAATCCCATTCGTGGACATGCGGATAGGGCGTGTCCCATCCGGTCACGCGCAAAACCGGCTTTTCGAGATGGTAGAAGCAGCGCTCCTGCACCTCCGCCGCCAGTTCGGCGCCGAAACCGGAGGTGCGGGTCGCTTCATGTACAACCACGCAACGTCCGGTTTTTTCCACCGACGCGACGATGGTTTCGATATCGAGGGGCATCAAGGTGCGCAGGTCGATGACTTCGGCATCGATTCCCGTATCGGTTGCCGCAGCTTGCGCCACATGCACCATGGTGCCGTAAGCCAGAACCGTCACCGCCGACCCTTCGCGGCGCACCACCGCCTTGCCGATCGGCACCGTGTAATGCCCGTCCGGCACGTCCGATAATTCGTGTTTCGACCACGGCACGACGGGACGGTCGTGATGGCCATCGAACGGGCCGTTATACAATCGCTTGGGCTCAAGGAAGATCACCGGATCGTCATCCTCGATCGCCGAAATCAGCAGGCCCTTGGCATCATAGGGGTTGGACGGGATCACCGTCTTCAAACCGGCCACGTGGGTAAACAACGCTTCAGGGCTCTGGCTATGCGTTTGACCACCGAAAATGCCGCCGCCGCAAGGCATGCGCACCACCATGGGCGCAGTGAAGTCGCCGGCCGTGCGATGGCGCAACCGGGCCGCTTCCGAAACGATCTGGTCGTAGCCGGGATACATGTAATCGGCGAACTGAATTTCGGCGACAGGCCGCAAGCCGTAAGCCGCCATGCCCACTGCGGTGCCAACGATCCCGGATTCGGAAATGGGCGCATCGAAACAACGCGACGCACCATATTTCTTCTGCAGCCCTTCCGTGCAACGGAAAACGCCGCCGAAATTGCCGACATCCTCGCCAAACACTACAACGCCGTCATCGCGCTCCATGGAAACATCCAAAGCGCTGCGGATCGCCTCGATCATCGTCCTGCTTGGCATGGCTCAGTATCCCAGCTTCTGGCGCTGCTCGCGCAAATGTCGCGGCATGTCCTTGTAGACATCTTCGAACATGGTGGCGGGGCTTTGCTTTGGCCCGTCATGCAAGGTGCCGAGGCTGCGCGCTTCCTGCGCGGCTGCAGCGATCTCCTGGTCGAGCTCGGCTTCCAGCTGCGTGGAACGCTCCTCGCTCCATTCGCCACGGCTGATCAGATGCGCCTTCAGCCGCTTGATCGGATCGCCCAGCGGCCAGGATGCCGACGCATCCTTCGGGCGGTATTTACTTGGGTCGTCCGAAGTCGAATGCGGCGCGACGCGATAGGTCACCCATTCGATCAGGGTGGGCCCAAGATTGCGGCGAGCTCGCTCGATTGCCCATTTCGACACTGCGTGAACCGCCAGATAATCATTGCCGTCGACGCGCACGGAAGGGATACCGTAGCCATGCGCCCGCGCCGCAAAGGTTGTGCGCTCGCCACCCGCAATGGATTGCGGTGAGGAAATCGCCCACTGGTTGTTGACGACGTTTAGGATCACCGGCGGACGATATACGGATGCAAATACCAGCGCCGCGTGAAAATCGCTTTCCGCCGTCGATCCATCGCCGATCCAGGCAGCCGCGACACGCGTATCGTTCTTGATGGCCGAAGCCATCGCCCAGCCCACCGCCTGGACATATTGCGTGCCGAGATTGCCGGATATCGAAAAGAAACCGGCATCCTTTGCCGAATACATCACCGGCAACTGCCGCCCCTTGATGCGGTCGGCGGAATTGGAAAGGATCTGATTGATCATATCGACCAAGGGCCAGTCC